>JBDTRQ010000280.1:0-5044 GCA_039931535.1 Ignavibacteriota bacterium | reverse complement strand
TTTATCATAACCAGCGCGCAAAACAAATGGCGCTCCTTCAGGTTCGATTGTCGTCTGTAGGTTTAACTGTCCGCTCTTAGATTCTTTATCCAAACGCTGATAGCTTCCGTAAACATCAAACAAGTTTAAAACACGAACTAATAAATCTCCATAGAAACCATTATTATTTTCAGTAATGCTATTAAGCATTTGTGCTTTACTTGAAAATTGCAGAGGATCATTAGCCGGTTTCGTGGTATCAACTTTAAATCTTTCTATTTCGTAAAGCGAATTAAAATATGCCGGAATATATTTGCCGTTGTTAAACCGTCTTTCAAGTTTTACAGAAATGTTAAGCAGGCTGCTCAAATTAAAATCAAACATAACACCAGTTGCAATGCCGCTTCCAAAGTTTACAATCTTAGAGTAATCCGCATATAATGTTATATCCGTAACGCTTGAATTAAGCAGCGGTAATCCCAAGTCAAATCCGATTACACTTATCGCACCATTATCTTTTGTTGTATTAAACTCTTGTAGATTTTTATTATAAGTTCCTTCCAATATTCCAGCATTTTTATTAAAATCTGAAACGTATGAGGCGCCAACTTCTAAGTTTCCGATAATAGGTATATCGGAAGCGGGTGAGAGTTGAAGCGGACGGACGTAAGCTCTGATTCCAAAAACTCCTGCGGGAGAAAATGTACCCATAATAGATTCAAATCCAAATGTTCCAAAATCAATATCTGCAACTAATCCAATTCTTCTGTTATCGAAAGTTGGACTATTGTTGAAGTGCTGCATAATGCTGCCATGACCTAGTGTATAATAATCTAAAGCACCAGCTTTTATAAATACAGGATCGTTCTTTAACCCATATCTTACATAACGAATGATGCTAAGATAATCTGATGCTTCATTAAAATTTTCTGTTCTTAATTTTCCTTCAGAATCAAAATCAAGATTTAGATCCAACCCAATGCCAAAATCAGCAAAAGAAATTTCAGGTCTAAAACCAATTCTGAAAAAAGGTTTACCATCAATCCAGGTTATTCCCATTCCGCCACTAATAATTCCTTCATCTGGTTTTGGATATTTATCCCATTGAGCAAAAGATTGAAAACTGGACAGCGTAATAATTATAAAAATAAAAAATGATTTCATTCTTACCTCTTTTAAGTTGGATTTTTTCTAACCCTATTTCAGAAAGGTTATTTTTTTAGTAATAATATTTTTTTGTGATTCAAATCTAACAAAATATATACCTGAGGAATAATTACTAAAATCGAGATATAATTGATAGATTCCCGGTAAAAATTCCTGAGATACTATTTCTTTTACGAGTTTACCTGTTATATCAAACATATTAATTTTTAGGAATTGCAAATACGGTAATTCAAAATTTATATGGGTAACAGGATTAAATGGATTGGGATAATTATTGGAGATACTAAACTGGGAAGGTATGATAGAACTTTCTAAAGTTATTGATGATAAAAAATCTATAGAAACAGTGTCAGAATATTCAAAGGATCCAATTATATCTATTTGTTTGAGTCTGTAATATGCAATGCCAGACATATCAACTGTTGAATCTAAATAATCATAATCAATTGGGATATTACTTGTCCCGTTTCCTAAAACAAAATCAATTGTCTCCCAATCAGCCATCGAACTATTAGCTCTTTCAATTTCAAAACCAAAATTATTAACCTCAGTTGCCGTTCCCCATTTCAACAAAACTCCGTTCGATTCAACTAACCCATAAAAGTAAATCAGCTCGACAGGCAGAGTTTGATATTGTGTTTTGCCAATCCTATCATTTTTATAATTTGAAGTTGAAACGTTATTCTCTTTAACCTGGGCAAAAGTTTGTGCAAAAAAGATAAGAAGTAAAAAAGAAACCGTGCCAAATTTTTTCATATCATTTAACAATTGCCATTTTATTTGTAGCGGTAACGGTTTCATCCGCTTTTTTTGTGATAACTTTATACAAATAAACTCCGTTGGCTAATAAATCCCCATCATCGTCTTTTCCATCAAAGTAAATTTTATTGAATCCTGCATTGAGTTCATTTGAGATTAATTTTATCTCTTTTATCAATCGTCCTGCAATAGAATAAATCTTAATTTTTAATTCATCTGGAACTTGAGTTAAATTAAAAACAAAATATGTGGTATTTGAAAAAGGATTAGGGTAATTATAAACATCAAGTAATTTTAGTTCATTTGTCGTAGTAAAATATCTTTCTACCGCCGAACTATAATCTAGATTACCATATTTATCTTTTCCTATAACAATAATCGAATGGTCCCCATTATCAAAATCTGGGATAAGTTTATAACTTATTATTCGATTAACAGTATCAAAACTAATTTGAGTATTGGAAACGGGAATTTCAATGTTATCAATAAATAAACTAACACTTGAAGTATCGCTAATAGGAAACCAAATTGGGTATTTAACATTGATTGTTAATTCAGGCTTAGAGGAGACATAATCACCATCTATTATTTCAATCCCATCAGCGAGAATAGTAGTGTTTAACTCAGTAATCGATGTAATTGTTGTATCTTCGATTACAAAAAAAGATTTTTCAAATATATTATTATCTCTATATTTTTCTAATATCTCTGATGTTGGATCAATATCTATTTTAAACTTAAAATCTCCATGGCCATCATTTATATTTGATACATATCCTAAACTAAATTTTATGTTAACATTACTTTCAAGTCTATTTATTAAGGTGTCTAATAAAGTTCTAGTTGAATTATTGGGTTTAACTAAATCAATGTGGACCCTGAAAGAATCAGCATCCGATTCCCCGACATTGTAGATCGCAAAATTTAGATTAATATTATTCCCCTGATAGACAGAATCTAAGGAAGTTTCAACAACTTGATAATTTAGACCTAATTCAGGTACAGCTGTAAAATCTATAGAAACTTTATTAACCTTTGGCGACTGTTTATCAGAAGAAGCTTTAAGATTACCTGATAATTTAATCTGGGGATATAAATTAGCATCGATATCACTTAAATTCGCAATTCCATCTGTTAGTACTAGAGTTCTAATAGTATCAATTTCCCCAGACTTTTTAATCCCAAGAGTTATATATTCTGTATTAGCATCGCTAGGGATATATTCATCAATAGATATTTGTCCCCAATTGCTCGCAAAACCAATCGGATTAGTTCTAATCAGCCCTGAATCAGATAATGAAACAAAATTGGTATCAATAAATACAGCATCTGGTGGCAGCGGTGGTTTAACCATTTCAACAACGGATCCAGTCGGGGCTCCCTTCCAACCAATTAATGCCCAAGAACCTCGAAATTGAAGAGAATCAATAAAATTGCTGCCTAAAGATTTTATTGAATTTTTTAAGTGAGTTGATAAATTATTTCTAGCATCATCAGCAACACCTAATGCAACGATTTTTCCAACTGGAATGGAATCAATTAAATTTGCTAAAGCTTCAACATTTGCTGGCTGGTTAAAAAGTTGGAACCATGTCGAAGTGTCCACAGCAAGAGTAATATCATCAAAAACTACAATCCCCATTCCTGTAAAAAATGTACTTGATAATAAATTAATTCCATTTTTTGATATTACGCAGGTGGCTCCTGCATTAAAACCAGCCGATAAAACTGAAATCGATACAGTATCCGGAACAATTCTTAGAGAATCATTCTCCCATCGTAAATTATTTAATTCTTGTTTGCTAAAAGAAATTGAATCTATTAAAAGATATTTTGTAGAATCCTGGTTAAAAAAAGATTTAGCGCCTGAAAATGAATTCCCTGAAGAATTTATTTTGTAACGAATGAAATATCTTTTTTGCTGATTTAATCCCGCTAAATTAATATCTGTAAAAAATGTATCTGCATTTACTATAACAGAATTACTATCTATAAATGATTCCTCTGTTGCATATTGTATTTTGATTGGGAAAACATTTGCAGAATAACTTGCTGGATTTAAAAGCCGTATTGATTTGAGAGAAGAATTTTCATCAATAGATGTAAGTAAATCTCTTAATGAAGATGAATAAACATTGAACGTAAAATTTGTAATGTTATCATCTTCATATATTTCCGGAAGAAGATTATTAGGATCCAGACTAATTTCTAATGTATGTAAACCAGATCGATCCTTCGTATCGACCCAAAAACTTATTGTATCGGCATAGTCAGGAATAGGTATAAGTTCATTTAAATTTTTTATTATGCTGCTATTAAATATTTGAGTAAAATTTATTTCTAATGAACCTTGAAGTGAAAGACCTAAATTCTTAATTGAGATTTTAAATTCTACGGAATCTAAATCCTCACTTATTTGTTCTACTGTTTCCGTAATATCTGAGGCAGTAATCTTAAAATTTGGCAGTTTAGGTATTTTTAACCTTACTGTTGGATCACCAAGAATAACATTAGTTAAAGAGTAAATTCTATTAACTGAAGTGTTCCCATTTCTTGTTAATAATTCTATTTTTGAATATAAATGTGCACTCCCTAACTCTGATAAACTATCATTAATAATTTCTTTATAAAAATAGATAGGGGCTGTTAATGCAGTAGATTGAAATCCTAACGAAGAATTGCCGACATAAGCAAGTGCCTGCCCCGTAGAATTAAACAAAAATCGCTCTCCAAAACAAACAATATTAGGCTCAGCGTACTTGTTTGTAGAACATCCAAAATCTGTAATCAAAGGATTTCTATCAACAGAATTGTACAATTGATTTGTTGAGTTTATACTATTATCCCACGTTGCCGTACCACTATGACCAATGTAAGAGATAAATAATCCGCCGGAGGATATTGCCTTCTGAATTTCCTCTGGAGAATATGGCCCGAAATCACTGGGAGGAGAAATCGTCTTATAAAAATGTGTGTATTTACCTGCAACAGGTTTGGGTGCTATGTATTTATTAACGATTGAATCGTTAACAGATTTAAGAATAGCGTATTCACCAGGATCAATTCCGCCTGAAAAAAGTAAATATTTTTTATTCCATTCACCAAATGGTTTTATTTCATTATTCTGAATTTTTGTTAA
>JBDTRQ010000279.1:0-19645 GCA_039931535.1 Ignavibacteriota bacterium | reverse complement strand
AAATTGCATTGATGTTTAGAAATAAATCTTGCAAAGATTTTATTGCAATTGCTCCGCAAGGCAAATCTCTTTCAACGATTGCAACTTTGATTTTTTCTTTCTTGAAGAGTTCGGGATGAACCAAAAGAAATTCAAGAATAGTTTTTTGAATTCTTGCAACTGCGATTGGAATAAAAATTAAAGAATAGTCGGCAAGATGTTTTGTTATATTCTTCTCGTAATTTTTCTTGAAAATCTGAAAGATTTCTTTTTTGAATTGATTGATTATTGCCGTATCTAATACTAACCCGTCAGAAGGTTGTCGTAATGTTTCAAAATTGCTTTGATCTGCTGCATCGTCTCTGTATAAATCATAATATTTGTAAGAGTTCATTTTGTGTTGTGAACCATCATATTCAAAGATTACTCCTCTCTTTTTTAGATTGGATGTTTGAGAATTTAGGTATGGGAATTCAAATGAAAAATCTAAACTTTTACCTCCTGCAAGATTTCTATTAATAGTTGCAAACTCTCTTTGTGATTGCAGAATTTGTTTTCCGTATGGATGCTCCGCTAAATCTTTATCTAAAAATTTCCACTCATCATCGCTTCCTAAATTGCCTCCATAATTAGCTCTGCTAATTTCTAAACTTGGTTCAATGATATGAAGAAGTTCGAAAATGCTTTCGTAACTGATTGGATTTTTTGTAATTGGAAAATTTAATTCAAACTCGTCTTTGCTCTGTTCGGTTAAATTGATTTTGGAAAACAAGTTTTCCAAAATCAAAGGTGCTCTTGTCGGCAAACCTCTTGTGATAATATTGTTTAGTGAAGCTAAAACAGGATTGAGTTTTTTGTAGTCGGGATTGTGGTCATAAGGAAACTCAACATCAAAGGAACTCACATATTGAAGTAGTCCGTTTATCTGGTCCAGTTTGGTTTGGTCAGCTGGTGTCCGTTTATTTAAGTTTGCCTTAAAGTCGGTTACAACTTTTGCAATGGTGTCAACTATGTAACCTGCATTGAAATGCATTTTGGGTTTCTTAAAAAATTTGTCTAAAAGTAAAAACTTGTCGTAAACGGTCTTTTTGCTTTAGCGTTGGCTTTTCTTTTCACTTTTTGTCTGTAGGTTTTTTGTTTCTCTATCTGACTTTTTAGTATTGGCTATTACTAATTGTTTACCACAATAATACAAAAAAAATACAACTTTTGTGTTTTTACGAATGGAAAAAAGCTTACGTTGATTTTTTATTCCCAACAATATTCTCAGCCATTCCATCAAATACAATCCGTTAGTCAACGGGAATGAAGTGGTAATGTATTGCTAACTGCAGCTACTAGAGATATTACCTCTTTCTTGCAATATCTTTTTTAATATCTTTAACAACTTTTTGTAAATACTTTTTTCTTTTGCTCTCTAATACAAATGGAACAGACCAGAACTGTCTTGTTTTAGTTCTGAACCAACCAAACACAAAAGAATAAACGCCCATCACAAGTCTTAGTTTTACAGAGTTCACATATAGTGTAAGTACTGGTAATGCAGGTGCGCCATGAGTTAGGTAAGTTCTTACTTTCTTATCTTTTAAAAACGGTTTAGGTATACCCAATGATTTTGTAATTGGAACAAACTTATAAGCAAATCCCGGACTAAATACCTGATCGAAAAATGATTCTAACAATGGCGTACATCTAAACCACCAAACAGGTGAGATTATGTATATACGATTTGATTTGGTAATTAGTCCTTTGTATAAATTCGTTTTCTCTTGATCTCCAAAAACATTAAATTTTTCTTCATATAAGTCTATTACATCAATATTTTCTTTATTGGCAGAAAGTGTTTCGTGAATAGTTTTGAAAATACCATTATGGCAAAAACTTTGTTTATCCGGATGTGCTATTATTATTAAGTTGTTCATATATTCCCTTTAAATTTGATAATGTTCTCTGCCATTCCATCAAATACAAAATAATGAAATGGTAAAACCGAGTACCAATAAATTCTGCCAAGCAATCCTTTTGGGCGGAAAGTTGCTGTTTGCTGTAAAAAGTTTTTGCCGTCTTTATTTGCAATTTTAAATTCAAGCCAGGCTTCGCCGGGTAGTTTCATTTCTGCATAGAGCAGCAAGCGTTTATTGTTTTTATCTGCAGCCAACACTCGCCAAAAATCTAAAGTATCTCCGGTGTTAATAGTATTTAGATTTGTTCTGCCGCGACGAAGTCCAACGCCGCCGAAAAGTTTATCTAAAAATCCACGTAAATGCCAAAGCCAATCACCATAGTACCAGCCGCGCTCGCCGCCAATTGACCAGATATTTTCCAATACTTGCTCAACGCTTATTGATATTTCTTTTTCTCTTTTGTCAACAAAGCATCCGTTTGTCGGAATGTTAATGTGTTCAAGTAAAGAATTGTCAACATAACTTGAAACGAGTGAATCTTTCCAGCTTGATATAATATTATTCTGTTCAATCTTCTGGAATGCAAGTTCAACTGATCTTTTATATGAGATAGGACTTATACAAAGTAATTTTTCAAGCTCATTATTTTTTGCAACGACTTCAATCTTCATACTGTTCACAAGATTTATTGCAAGCTTGTATGAGGTTGATGTAACAAAGTAAAGCCAATATGATGAAAGACGCGGAGTCATAATCGGTACTGTGAAAATAAATCTTTTTAATCCTCTTACTTCTGCATGTTGTAAAAGCATTTTTTTGTATGATAAAATATCCGGTCCACCAACATCGTAAGATTTATTAAATGTTTCGGACTTCAATAAAACACCGGATAGATATTGTAATATATTTCTTATTGAAATTGGCTGATGTCTTGTATTTAACCATTTGGGAGTGATCATAATCGGAAGTTTTTCAACCAGATCACGAATTATCTCAAAAGACGCGCTTCCAGATCCAACTATAATACCTGCCTTAATTGCAGTAAGTGGGAAGCTGCTTTGAGATAATATTTCTTCAACTTTTTTTCTTGATGCAAGATGTTTAGATAGTTTGTTCTCGTTTGTAATTCCACCGAGATAGATTATTTGTTTTGCTGAAGTTTGCTGAAGAAGCGTAACAAAATTATTTGCAGATTTTTCTTCCAATGCGCCAAAGTCTTTAGTATTGGAACTCATCGAATGAATAAGATAATAAGCCGCATCAATATCTTTAATTTTTTCTGCAGGGGGAATCTCTTTAAGGAAATCAATTTCAAATAAAGTAATATTTGGATGCTTATAAATTCCCTCGGATGGAAATCTGTTTTTACTGCGTACACCGCAAATCACTTCGTGGCCCTGTTCTATTAGAACTGGCAAAAGTCTTTTTCCAATATATCCGGTTGCCCCGGTCAAAAGTATTTTCATAACTCCTTAAATATTATATATCAACAAAACAATAAACTTTGTTCAATGATTCAAAAATTTTAGAAAACGAAATATTGTTGATTCTTAAAAATATATAAGCAGATACTTGATTCTTCGCTATCAATATGATATCATTACGATAGCAATTTTATAAAGGAATGCAAAATGGACAAAATAACTGAAAAATCGGCTGCAAAACTAAGTGGTTTTATAGCTTTGTTTTTGCTTATCGCGCTAATTGCGATTGATGTTTATCTTTTAGCAATCGGAATTAGGTTTCAAAATCCAGAGGTTCTGTGGGTTTTTATTCCGCTGGTGCTATTTACTTTTATAAGCTTAGGTGGATTTTTGATCGTGCAGCCAAATGAATCTAAAGTATTGATTCTTTTCGGAAGTTACACGGGTACAATTCGCAATTCTGGTTTTTGGTGGGTCAATCCTTTTACCGTAAAAAAACATGTTTCTTTGCGGATAAGAAATTTTAACAGCGATAAAATTAAAGTAAATGATTTACACGGAAACCCGATTGAGATTGCTGCTGTAATTGTTTGGCGAGTTATAGATTCTGCACGTGCAATTTTTGATGTTCAAAATTACGAACAGTTTGTTGCGATACAGGCAGAAACTGCAATCCGAACACTTGCTTCAGATTATCCTTACGATACAAACGAAGGTGAAAAAGAATCTTTACGCAGCAGCCCTACCGAAGTTGCAGAAAATCTACAAAAAGAATTACAGAAAAGACTTGAAGTTACAGGTGTTACAATTGTTGAAGCAAGAATTACTCATCTTGCTTATGCGCAGGAAATTGCACAGGCAATGTTACGCAGACAGCAGGCGCAAGCAATTGTTGCTGCACGTTTTAAAATTGTTGAAGGCGCAGTGGGAATGGTTCAGCAAGCATTGCAGGATTTAAGCGAAAAAAATATTGTTCACCTTGATGAAGAACGAAAAGCACAAATGGTTAATAATCTTATGGTTGCGTTGGTTGCAGATCACGAAGCAATACCTATAATTAACACCGGAACAATTTTTCAATAAAGTGTTAAAAATATTTTAGGATAAAAAAATGTTTCAGCTTTCTAATTTTATAGGAGAAGAGCTTATTCTTATTCAGCTCTCATTTCGTAAACGTGAGTATGAACTTAGAAGAGGCGATGAGATTTTAGCTAAAATGTATTTCCCAAAACTTTTTAGCACAATTGCAATTGTAGAATTACTTGAAGAAAAATATGAGATTATCAGACCAAGCATCTGGAAAAAAGAAATAGCAATTAAAAAGTTTGGATACGATTTAATTTTTGCCTCTGCATCAACAAATCTTTTTAGAACAAAAGGCAAAATTGATTTACAAAACGGATGCGTTATTAATCTAAAGTTAGGAAAGTTTAATAAATCCTGCCAGGTTTTTGATGAATCAAACGAACTGCTAATTCTTTTTCGAAATAAATTTTCTTTCAAAGATAAGAACATAGTTACTGTTGAAAAGAAATCAGAACTGATAGATAAAAATCCGTGGATTGTAATGATGGTTTGGTATTTAATCTTGCAAAGCAGAAGAAATAGTGCCGCAAGATAAAAATTAATATCAAGCAAAATTAAGAATTAAGTATGGCTGAAAAGAAAAAATTTTTATTAAGAATAGACGATAAAATTTACGCCGCCTTAGAAAAATGGGCGGCGAATGATCTGCGAAGTATCAATGCACAAATAGAATTCCTGCTTACAGATGCTGTAAAAAAATCTAACCGGGTTGTTCCTAAAGAATCAGATAATCCAACCAGCAATCAAAATTCCGTTGATTCAAAATTAGAAAATTAATTACACTATATTTTTGCCAAAATTCAAATAATCAAACAATATTTTGTTATTTCTGTCTTTCGCAAAGATTACATATTTCTTAAGTTTACACTCACGATTTTAATATAGGAGATAAAATGAAACATATAAAATTATTTTTAATTCTTACTTCCATAACTTTAATTGCTGCATGCTCTTCGCTAAAGTTAGAACCTGCACAATTTGGATGGCCCATTGAATCTGTTTTAAAAATTGATAATGACGGAAATGTAAAAGAAGACCGGCATTCAATTAATTTTAACACAAAGGCAATGTTTTTTGAAGAAACACAGGATACACTTTCGTACGCGGGCAAATATGTACGAATGATTAGAAACAATGAAGGCTTCTATTTTATGACTTCTAGTAACTTTAAAAACGTTTATGTTTTTACTGTTGCCAAAAACACCTTTAGTCTTGAAAATAAAATCGAAATTAGAGAAAGCGGATTAACAAATCCCGCATTCAACCAGCGAAACCAGTTTATTGAACTTATTGATGACGGCAACACTTACAAACTTACATCTGAGGGAATTGAGGAAGGCGAATAATGAAAAGATTAATTTTAAATAATATTTTGCTTGCAATTTTTCTGTTTACAGTTGGAACCGTATTTGCACAATCAGATTATGAGATGGTGCAAAGCTTTAAGGAAAGATATCAGACACTATCAGATGGGATTAAATCCGCCGCAAGTGCAGAAGACCTTGATAAAATATCATCGGAGATTGATAATCTTAAAAGAGATTTTTCCGGCAAAAAAATTATATTGGATCAAAGTTTGTACCCGGAAAATTTTAGTTCTGTTTTTGATAACCTTGAATCAGCACTTGATTTAAGAAAAGGAGATTTTACATCTATCACGGTTTTACAGACCGAAGTAACAACACTAAAATCTGAAGTTGATTTATTAAACCGAAGAAATAATGAATTGATAAATCAAATAACCGTTTTAGAATCGCAGCGCAAAAAAGATGCCGCCTCAATATCACAATTAGAAAAACTAGTTGCCGATTTGCGCTCAACTATTCTTAAAAGAGACCAATTGGTTTTTAGTATTATTGATAGCTTAATACCAAAACTTGCCGGCGATATTTCTACAATGACGCGGCAGGATAAAGAAGCGGTTTACTCGCAGATTGAAAAAGACAATATACTTGCAGTTGTAAAAAAATCATTAAGAGATAACAGCCGTTTTCTTGAAGTAACAACTTTAAAAGTTTCTGATCTTAGTGAAGTTAAAAAACAACAGCAAAATTTTGTAACTATGTGGCAAAAGGTTGGACCAAAACTTGTTGATGTTTATGCCGGCAAAGGCGATAAAACTGCAGAGCTAAAGGACATTGATAATCTTTTTAATGTGTGGTCAAATAGAATTCAACGTGAGGCGTGGGAATCTATAAATGAAGATTTTTCATTAAATAATATTAACCTTCAAAGTTTTTCTAACGGAACAGAATTTACAAACGTAGTTACGCAATATATTTCCGATGAAATAAAAAACTATGGTGTTAAAAGTAAACAGGATTCTGAAGCTGCGTATAATTTATTTGCTGATGAAGTTTGGTTTAAAACAATTTCTAACGAATGGATGCCGTATCTGCTTGATAATAATCTTTTAACAGCACAGCAAAAAGATACGATTGAAAAAAAGTTGGCTGAATGGAAATCAATAATATCTCCGCAGAATAATATGCTTTATTACATCTTGGGTGCAATTGGCGCTCTAATTTTAATTGGATTGATTATTTTTCTTTTGAAGAAAAAAAATAATCCGGATGATAAAAACCCGACTGTAACTACAGAAAGTTAATAGAAAATTTATGGCTGTCTATAAATTATAGGCAGCCATTATATAAAAACATTTCGAACGTGTTCTATAAATCTTACTCAGATAGTCATGCTGTCTGCCGCGGCAGATCATTTCAGCATCGTATTTCTAATGATAATGAGATCCTGAAACAATTCGCCGAGGTGAACAGGGTGACTAATCAGATATTTATAACAGAGCTTAAAACCTATTATGCAAAAATATATCGCATTTCTAAAAGCAATTAATGTTGGCGGGCACAATGTTAAAATGGATTATCTGAAAAAACTTTTTGAGAAACTGGGATTTGAAAAAGTTGAAACATTTATTGCAAGTGGAAATGTAATCTTCGAAACAAAATCAAAAAAAGTTGATTTGATAAAAAAGAAAATCGAAAAAGAACTTGAAAAATATCTTCGCTATAAAGTTGCAACTTTTATCAGAACAACAAACGAACTCAAAGAAATTGCGGAGTACAAACCGTTTAAAGCATCTGAATTAAAGAACGAAAATAATTCTTTGTACATAGCTTTTTTAGATAGTCAACCATCTAAAGAAAATCAAACAAAGGTAAAAGCATTACAGGATGACGCAAATGAATTTCATTTTTACAAAAATGAAATGTATTGGCTTTGCAGAAAAAATTTTAGCGATTCTGGGATAACAGGAAAGAAAATAGAAAAAGCACTTGCAATGGAAACAACTGTGCGGAATTCAACAACGATAAAAAAAATGGCTGCCAAATTTTCTTAGTACTATATTTATTAATAAATTAACTTATGACAAAAAATCGTTTAGAAGCTTTTAGCGATGGCGTAATTGCAATCATTATTACAATTATGGTTTTAGGCTTGCAAATTCCTCAGGGCGCTGAACTATCAACATTAAAACCACTTTTACCAATTTTTCTAAGTTATATATTAAGTTTTCTATATCTTGGCATTTACTGGAACAACCACCATCATTTATTGCATACAGTTATTAATGTAAAAGGTGGAATACTTTGGGCAAACTTGCATTTACTTTTTTGGCTATCTCTGGTTCCCTTTACAACCGGTTGGATGGGTGAAAACCATTTCGCACAAGTTCCAACCGCATTATATGGGTTTATTTTATTGATGGCAGCAATCGCTTATTTTATTCTTCAAACTGCAATTGTAAAAACACAGGGCAAAAATTCTTTATTGGCAAAAGCAATTGGCAAAGATCTAAAGGGTAAAGCCTCACCATTACTTTATATGATTGCGATTGGTTCTGTTTTTTTTCATCCTAAAATTGCTCAGGGCATTTATCTTTTAGTTGCATTAATTTGGTTGATTCCGGATACGCGGATTGAAAAAGTTTTTTTTGATGGTGGTGAAAAGAGCGACTAATTTTCTAATAAAAAAATAGGAGAGAGTTAATTTGTAGTTTGTTGTGAGTCATAGATTTTATTCAGTTAGTTTTTCAAGACTGTGTTTTAAACTTAATAAGCTTCCATTAATAATTTGCCAAACTTCTTCTGCGTCAATTCCAAAATAATTATGAGCAATAATATTTCTAAACCCTTTAACTTTAAACCAATCAATTTCATTTTCGGTTTCTAAAATAAATTTTTCTGAAAGTTTTTCAACCATTTCTCCAATAACAATAAAATTCATCATAGATGCATCAAATGAAATTGAGTCATTGTAAAAGCCATCGGCACTTTTAAACTTTTCCGAATAATCTTGAATCTTCTTTATAGAATCAATCATATTCATAATACAACTTGAGTCTTTATGTGAAAGGTTAGGCATATCTTACTTCTGTCAGTATTTGTTTCTTAAATACTGATTTAATATACTTTTCTCTGCAGATGTCAACAGGTAAATTGAATCTTGCCTGAAGCTCATTTTTAAGTCTTTGTTTAATAGAATATAAGTCGGGAGTGTTTTCTTCAAACTCAACAATTAAGTCAATGTCACTCTTTTCGTTTTGTTCACCTCTGGCGATAGAACCAAAAATACCAATTTTAACCAGATGATATTCTTTTTGAAATCGAGTTTTATTCGAGGATAAATAATATAATATTTGAGTCGAGTCAATCATTAAAATTAATTTTATTCAAATATACGGTTTTTTTATAAAAGTAGTTTAGAACTATTTTTCTTTCATCCTAAAATTGTTCAGGGCATTTATGTTTTAGTTGCACAATCTGGTTAATTCCGGATAAACGAATTGAAAAAGAGTTTTTTAACTATATTGATGATCATTAAAGTTTTTTAAAATATGTTTAGGAAGCATTTTATAACAAATCAAGTTTCTTGGTTAATCAAGAACTTCTATAAATTAAATTATTTAAGAAGAAAAAAATGAAATATTCAAAAATGATATTAAGCGTTGTCTTTATTTTTTCATCTCTGCTTTTTATATGTTGTAATTCCGAACAAGGGTCACCGAAAAGAAATCTTGAACAAACTATCCTTTCAGACACATCAAATTTTTATTACGTTGATACAAAAAACTATCCCGCAAACGATAAAAGATTGCCGATTGGAATATTTGATTCCGGTACCGGTGGACTTACAGTTATGGATGCGATAGTAAATTTTGATGGATTTAATAATAAAGACAAGCAAAGCAACCCTGATGGTATTCTGGATTTTACAAATGAATGCTTTGTATATCTTGCTGATCAGGCAAATATGCCTTATGGTAATTATCCCTCCGAAGATAAAACTGATTTACTCAAAGAGCATATTCTTAAAGACACACAATTTTTACTCGGAAACAGGTACTATCAATTCTCCGCTGATGCCAAATTTAAATCAGACAAGAAACCAGTTAAAGTAATAGTTGTTGCATGCAATACTGCAACTGCATATGGAATGGAAGATATCGAAAAATTTTTAAAGGATGCAAAGTTAGATGTAAAAGTAATCGGAGTAATTAATGCAGGAGTTAAAGGTGCCTTTGAAACTATATTGAAGAATGATAATTGCGCCATTGGTGTTATGGCAACTGAAGGAACGGTTTTATCAAATGGTTATGTAAATGCAATAAACAAATATAAATCAGAAAATAATATCGTAGGAAAGATTGAGGTTTATCAGCAAGCAGGAATTGGGCTTGCCGGCGCGATCGATGGTGTGATAGATTATATCGATTTAAAAGCGTTAAAGATTAGAAATGAATATAAAGGTCCATCACCTAATTCTATGTCTGCCAAAATCAATTTATCAATATTAAATCGTTATAATTTTGATTGGAATGAAAATAAGAGTCTCTATTCAGGAGACAAAAATAATCCAACTGAATTACAACTTAACTCAATTGAAAATTACATTTATTTTAATGTGGTTTCTTTGCTGGAGCAAATAAAAAAATCTACTTCACCTCTGCCTCTTAAAACAATAATACTTGGCTGCACTCATTATCCTTTCTATAAAAATATTTTTGCTAAAAAACTGAATGAACTTTATAACTTAAAGGAAGATGGAAAATATGTTTACAGAGATATTATGTTTAAAGAAATCATGTTAATTGATCCTGCGATTAACACAGCAAAAGAATTATATAATTATTTAAACAAGAGTAATCTGTTCGGAGAAAACAATATTAACAACAGTGAGTTTTATATTTCTGTTCCAAATACTTTAAGTAAGGATGTAAAACTAGACTCGCTAAACAACTTTACGTATGAATATAAATACGGCAGAACGGCAGGTGTTATTCAGGAGTATGTTAAGCAAGTTCCATTCAACAAATCAAACCTGCATCCGGAAGTAATAAAAATGCTAAAAGATAAAGCACCTTTTATATATCAAATGATTATTGATTTTAATCAGAAAAATGAAAAGACAAAATTTCTGAGAACTAATGCTTTAGGGCTTAGTTTATAGGGATAACGTTTTCGTGCAATGGTGATGTGGCAGTCTTTTTTGTTATGCTAATTTTACAAATTGTTTTTCAAGTTTTACGTTAAAGTTTATCTCCGCCTTCAGCGCTTTGAAAACTTTAATTATAGTATCGATTGTTGCACTGTTTGCACTACTTTCAAGTTTGGAAATTTGAGATTTCTGAACACCAACAAGTTCCCCAAGTTGTTCTTGGGTCAAATTTCTTTCTTGTCTTGCTGTTCTAATCATTCTACCTAAAACGTCCATACGAAGTTCATATTCATATTTGTCTCTCTCGGCAGATCCGGTTTTATCGATATATTTGTCTTTCATCTGTGCAAGGGAATATGATTTTATTTCTTTCTTTGCCATGTTATTTCTTCTTTTGTTTGTTGTTAAAGTATTCTTCTCTAATTCTTACTGCTCTTTCAATTTCCTTCGATGGAACTTTGTCCATCTTTTTAATAAATCCATGTGTGGCAAATATCAGAGTCTCTTTTCCGTCGGTTTTATCCCAAAATGCAAGCAGCCTAATTTGTTGCCCTGCATACAATGTCCTGAATTCCCAGATGTCATTTTTTAACTTCTTTAACAATCTTGGGTCGTTTGTTTGTTCGGCTAAATCAATATTATAAAGCACTTTTCTCGCAGTTTTAAAATCAAGTTTAGATATAAACTCGTCGGCTTCTTCTAAAAATCGTGTTTGAAAGTACTGCAATTTATTGTTTCTTATTTAACGGAAGAAAGGTAAACAAAGTTTCCAAATATTGCAACTATACTTTATTAGAGTTTTTCGTTTTGGAGATAATCAAATCTGCGTTTATAGCCAGTGCTTCTCTGTCTGTCATGCGGTTGGGCAGGCATACTCTTTAAAAATATTTTTGCTAATAAACTAAATGAACTTTATAACTTAAAGGAAGATGGAAAATATGTTTACAGAGATATTATGTTTAAAGAAATCATGTTAATTGATCCTGCGATTAACACAGCAAAAGAATTATATAATTATTTAAACAAGAGTAATCTGTTCGGAGAAAACAATATTAACAACAGTGAGTTTTATATTTCTGTTCCAAATACTTTAAGTAAGGATGTAAAACTAGACTCGCTAAACAACTTTACGTATGAATATAAATACGGCAGAACGGCAGGTGTTATTCGGGAGTATGTTAAGCAAGTTCCATTCAACAAATCAAACCTGCATCCGGAAGGAGTAAAGATGCTAAAGGATAAAACACCTTTTATATATAAAATGATAATTGATTTTGATCAGAAGAATGAAAAGACAAAATTTCTGAGGACTAACGCTTTGGGACTTAGTTTATAGGAATGATACTTATGGGCATTGCGTTTAGGTGGGATTTTTAGCACTAAAGTTTATTAGAATTTCTAAAGTTGGAATTAACACAAATGTTTCTATGAGCCGTTCAGCCCGTCTTTTGCCAAACTGATGTTATCAGTTCGTTGTTTTCTCAATTCGTTTCTCTGATTATTTTTTCTTGAGTTTAGTAAGTGCAGAACCTTTATGAGCTGCAATATGATCCGTCTTACTGCTTTTTATTTCATATTGAGGTTCTTCTTTCGTAGCGTGATGTGTGTATCCTTTATAATCAAAGTCTTTTGTATGGATTTTAATGATAGTTCCTGAAACTCTACCTGCTTCAGAGTTCCAACTTACTTTATCGCCTATTTTAAATTGTGTTTTCATAAACAAGTTTTCCAATTGTGAATCTAATTTTCATCAAAATAAAATACATTGCCTTCAACTATTCTTGCGGGTGCTGTAAATGGATGTTCCTGAACTTTTCCTATTGTCATAATATGTAAAACCGTCCAACCTTTTGCTTTTAGATAATCAGACACCATTGAACGATGACATCTCCACCAAACCGCTTCTGAACACATATAAGCTGTGGGGTGTTCTAATGCGATATTTTCTAATTTCACAATGGCATTTTCAAACTCTTCGGTTTCCATATAATCGGCATAAGCTCTAAAAGAATCATTGTTCCAGCGGTTGTTTTTTGAATCTTTTTTTACCTTTCTTCTACCACCCAAATCAGCCAGATGTATGTATTGTATTCCGACTCCCTCTAAAGATATTTTTAAATCTTCTTTGTTAAATTGTGGAAATTTGCGTGAACCTGGCATACTCCGTATGTCTGCAAGAATTTTAATATCAAGAGATCGAAGCATATTCAAAAATTCAGTAATGCTATGAGTAGAATGACCTATGGTATAAATGGTATGTGCCTTCATTGAATTCATTTGAAATTATTCAATGTTAATAAATATTTGTCAATATAAATCTGTTTTTCTTTGGACTTATATTGCTGTATGTATCGCGGATGTTCAAGGATTTTTAAACTACCAAATAACTTAGCTTCCTTGTTTAACTTATGGATAAAATCCGCATTTTTCTTTCCCAGCACAAAAACTTCCGAAGTATCTAATCCCATATTGATGTTTTTTTCCAAAGTCAAAATCATATAGTCTTTCACCATTTCAAAAAGGACAGGGTCATCATAATAATTAGCGTTTAGCCATTTGCCTTCTTTTGTTTCATGAACAATAGCTAAAGGAAATGGAGAGTTGATATAAAATTGTTTATAGAAATTTTTTACTCCACCATATTCAGCAATCATATCATACAAAAAAACAGAAGAAACTTCGTGCGTATGTGCCGATTGCATTTTGATACCGCAGACACTTTCTAATCGTTTGGTATCTGTAAATGGCACACCCGTTACCCCGGCTCCGTGACGGCTGGGGTTAATACCGATAATAAATCTTCGTTGATTTGAATCGTGATAAAATTTATAATAAAACTGTTGCATTACCTCCATCGTTTCAGGATTATCCAGGTAAGGGTTAATCACCTGAAAACCTTTCGGCAGTTTCCCGGAATAGCGTAAGTGATGGTTGAAATCAATTACTTTATCTCCAAAAGTTTTTGACATAAGAATTTCGTTTATTTTTCTTTTCTGCAAACTCTTTCAATATATTCATCGAAGAAACAAAGAGCAAAGTTCCTGTGGTAGTTTGTCGGTTGTTCCAGTGCAGTAAAGGCTGACACTTAGTATAAGAACAGTTGCCAATCGTGAGCTTAAACCCTATCAAGCTACAAGAAAGTTGAAGTGGGATATAAACCTTGAATTTATTACTGTCTCGGTTTATATTTTTATACATTGTTGGCGGTTCGTAGTGTTCCTCAATGTGCTATAATTGAGTTCCAATAGCCCAGTAATTACCGGCAAAATCTTTGAAAGCACCCCTACAATCAGGATCGCCTTCTTTCTGAACTGGCTTTTCTATTGGTTCACAACCATAATCAACCGCTTTATTAAAAGTACTTTGAGCATCAGGTACATAAACATGAATCCATAGTTGGTAAGCAAGATATTTTTCTGTTGAATCTGCTATCATAATAATTGAATCATCAACTTGAATTTCTGCATGCATAATTTTTCCATTTGGTTTGTTGTATCTTTTTTTTCTTTTGCATCAAATATTTGTACAAGCATATCGATTAATCTTTGAGCATCATCAACCATAATGTATGGTGATACTGAATTATATCTGTCAGGTTTAAATTGTTTATTCATAATTATCTCTTTTTAATGTTCTTTTACAATAGCTACTAACGGTTTGCAGCTTTGAGTTCGAGTGGGCTTTTAACACTAAAGCGTATTAGAATTTATAATGTTGAATTTAGCACAAAGGTTTCATAGAAGCACGTCCGCCATCATATTTTCAAACCGATGTTAGCGGTTCGTTGTTTTTCAATTCTTGCTTTCTTTCTTTAAAAGTAAAGTCAAAATTCTGGGAATGCTATTTCTGTTATTGTCATCAAAGTATTCATTTACTTCGAGTATCTTAAAACCGTTTGCCTTAGATATATTTGTAAAATCTGAAATGTTGTGATTAAAACAGGTTACAATTTGTAATCCATTTTCTTTCTCAAATCTTGCTTTAGTTCCGCTGTATTGTTTAAATGGATGTAATTCTCCAATATAAACGAAACCATTATTTGCCATGACTTTATTCAATTTCTCAAAAACGCTGTTTAAATTTTCAATATGTTCTAACACTAAACTAAAAGTTGCCAATTCAAATTTTTCATCCTTTGTAAAGTCCCACTCATTATTAATGTCCGCTTGAATAAATTGTACATTATCAGAATGAATTTTATTTTTCGCTTTCGTCAACATCTGGTCTGACAAGTCAACTGCAATAATTTTTTGTGTCTTTGATAAAATCCATTCCGTGTTTTTACCTGTTCCACATCCAAGTTCTAAACAACTTTTGAAATTGAGGTTGTTTAATGTAGTTCTTAGAGAAACAGCTTCAAGGTCTCTTGTTTTGTTGTCGTTGGTATCGTATTGGTCTGCCCAAATATTGTACGCTTCTCTTATCTTCATTTATAATTCTGTTCGTTTTTAAATCTCTGTTTTACAATCGCCGCTAACGTTTTACGGTTTCGTGCAGGCGGGATTTTAGAATTCCTTCTGCCCGTGACCGTTGTCAAATTTATAAATAAAAATTCATTGTTACTACTATCGCCCAACAAAGCCTTTTCTTTCTGGACTATGGCTGAAACCTGCACCAAGGCTCATTGTTAGTACTTCAGCCCCGCTTGCACAAAACCGAGGTTGGGGGTTCGTTAGTATTGTCTTATTAATTGTTTTCTGCGAGGTCTTTTAATGATTTTAAAATCGGGTTTTCTTCTCCTTGTGGTTCTTCTTGAACTGCACCAGGTCTATTGTCCTCTTGAATAATCTCAAGTTTAGTTTGTCCATTTACAGCAGTCAAGACATAACTCATTTCAAAATAGTTTTCTGGTTTGTTTTTGAGACCAGGCCGAGGTGCAAATAAACTATAATTTACTAATTCATTTTGCTTTACGTCTAAAACCTTACCCCATTGAAGATAAGTGACACCTTCCCATACCGTACTAAACTTAATGTCGCTACCAATCTTCCAGTCAGTTGTTAAGTCACTACCAAATTGCCATTTTTTTACAGCCTCAGGTTTTGTAATTATGTCCCATACTTTTTGTATTGGAGCTTTAATTGTAATTGTCGAAATGTTTGTCGCCATATTTTGTTTTTTATTTATTTGTTAATGTCTCTGTTTTAAAATAACTGCTATCCATCTCGCTTGCCGCAGGGCTGGAATTTTATAAAGACCAGCTCGGAACAAATGCCGAATGAAAAACTGATGATGAATATAACACCCAAAAGCTAAATAGATAATATCGGGCTGAAACAACTGCTGATAGCGAACTGTAGTCGATGGTTCCAACGTCCAGCCAGCCTTTCGGTAAGCCTTTTGTTGGCGGAGGTTTATTATGTTCCTCATATTTATGCCTTAACGAAAATTTAACCTTTAACAACTGCTTTTAAAAACAGTTGCACAGCTTCTAATTTTCCGATAGGTTCTAATAAGAATATAAAAAGGTTAACACCTAAGGCGAGATATGTTGCTGGATGTTTAAGTTTACCGTATTTCCATGCTCCAATGAGTAGCATTCCTATAATCAATACCTGGGTATAGTAAAATGGAAGAATGATATTTATGTTTGGCCAATTTTCTCTATGAATATCAATGTAAACATTTTGTATTCCTCGTCCCAGTGCTGGCATCATAATAATAAATACTGTTGATATTAACCACCAAGCATGATTTTCAATTTGTTTCCTGTGGATGATGCTCTTTATTACAGCATATCCAAATGCTGTCATCATTACAATTTCTACTGCGGCTATGCCAAAGAAGAACCATGGTTGAAATGGCCCGAACTTGTCTGGTGATGCTAAAGCATTCTGGGCTGATACAATGTCTCTGTTCATCATGCTCAAAGCCGTTAAACAAACTCCGCCGGCAAGGAACATTCCTATGATACCATTGGTTCTATGTCTGGCAATTTGTCCATGAGTTGCGAAGTAGGGCTGAATTATTAGATAGACATACCAAATTGTTCCTGTCCAATAATGTATATGGACAGACCATGCATTATCTGAAAAGTCGCCCCAATAATCTCTAAAGATGCCAAGTTGCATAACAACCATCGGGAGTATCATCCATTTGTATAGTGTTTTATACTTATTCACATTTATGGGTCTGTAGTGTTAATGTTTAAATTACCGCTAACAAAATTCTTTACGCAATATTCCGCATATCAAAAAAAATAATCTGTTATACGCAACGGTTTATTTATTTATCGTAAACTTAAATAATGTTTGTTTGTAAATCATCCATTTAAATATAATCTAAAATATTAAGTGATTTCATCTCATTAAATAATTATCTTACTATTAATCTATTCTAATTTTTAAGGAGATTTATTTTGCAAATAGAATTTATCGGCGGCGCACAAACAGTTACAGGCTCACAGCATTTACTTCACATCAACGGTAAAAAAATTCTTCTCGAATGCGGATTATTTCAGGGCAGAAGAAGCGAAACTTACGAGAAGAATAAAAACTTCAAATTTAATCCAGCAGATATTGATGTGATGATACTTTCACACGCACACATAGACCACAGCGGTAACATTCCAAATCTTGTAAGCAAAGGTTTTAATGGTTTGATTTACGCAACATCTGCAACTGTGGACTTATGCCAAATTATGCTTCGCGATTCTGCACATCTGCAGGAAAAAGATATTGAGTGGGTTAACAAAAAAAGGAAAAAGAAAAACGAAACCCCCATAGAACCGCTCTATACTTTAGACGATGTTGAAAAAGCAATGGGGCAATTTGTCGGTGTACAATACGATAGAACAATTGAGTTGTTTCCAGGAATAAAATTTACATTTCAAGATGCCGGACACATTCTTGGCTCTGCAGGAGTTTTGTTAGAGATTGAAGAATCAGAAAATAAAAAAATTCGTTTAGGATTTTCAGGCGATATCGGAAGACCAGACGCGCCTGTAATAAAATCACCCGATCTATTTCGCGATTTAGATGCTCTAATAATGGAATCAACTTACGGAAACAGATTTCATTCACCCACTACTGATGTGGAAGAAGATTTTGCATCTACAATTTCTGAAGTTATTAATGATGGCGGCAGAGTTATCATTCCAGCTTTTGCCGTTGGAAGAACTCAAACAATCGCTTACATGCTGCACAAACTATTTAATCAAAACAGAATTCCTGAAGTCCCAATTTATGTAGATTCACCCATGGCTGTTGATGTAACCGCAGTATTCCGTTCTCATCCTGAATGTTTGGATAGAGAAACTTACCGACTCTTTTTACAAAATGATGAAGATCCATTTGGTTTTAGCAGATTGAAGTACATTAAAAAAACTGAAGAATCAAAAGAGCTTAATGAAAAAAAAGGACCGATGATTATTATCTCCGCATCAGGCATGGCTGAAGGCGGAAGAATACTGCATCATCTTGCACACAATATTGGAAATCCTAAAAATTTAATTTTATTTGTTGGATATGCGGCAGAGCATACTTTAGCCCGCCGAATTATGGATGGAGATGAAAAGGTAAACATTTTTGGTGAAGAATATGTTGTTGGCGCTAAAATCAAAAAAATGGATTACTTTTCCGGTCATGCAGATCAAAGGGAATTATTGGATTATCTGCGTCTAAATGATGTAAATAAACTAAAGAATATATTTTTGGTGCATGGAGAAGAAGATATGGCGCTTCCGTTTAGAGAGATATTATTACAAAAAGGCTTTAAAAACGTGCAATTTCCCGCGTCTGGAGAAATAAAAAAGATTTAATTCGGAATCTTTTTTGTCTTACATTTATCTAATTAAGTGTTATATTTATCTCCTGCAAATATAACATTTCGATTCTTCTTACCGGAAGGATCTTATTTGGAAAATCAAAATAATTTTAATAACAATTAAGGAGATCCAAAGCTTGAAGATCACAAAGCAATTTACGAACCGAGAAAGTAAATCTTTAGATCAGTATTTACAAGAGATCGGTAAAGTTGATCTTCTCACTCCCGATGATGAGATTGAACTCGCCATCAAAATAAAAAAGGGAGATAGGTTAGCCCAGGAAAGATTAATAAAAGCAAACCTCCGATTTGTAGTGAGCGTTGCAAAACAATTTCAAAACCAAGGCTTATCTCTCGGCGATCTTATCAACGAAGGAAATATTGGCTTAATAAAAGCCGCTGAAAGGTTTGATGAAACCCGTGGATTCAAATTCATCTCTTACGCTGTGTGGTGGGTTAGACAATCTATTATGCAGGCAATTGCAGATCAATCAAGAGTTGTAAGATTACCGCTTAACAGAGTTGGAAATCTTACAAAGATAAGCAAAGCTTACAGAGATCTTGAACAGGAATATGAAAGAAAGCCCACAACTGATGAGCTTGCAGCAATTCTTGAAATGACTTCTGAAGAAGTTGCTTACGCTCTTCAAATTGCAGGAAGACAAGTATCAATGGATGCGCCTTTAAAAGAAGGCGATGATGGAAAAAATTCTTTAGTTGATATTCTTCCTAATGAATCACAGCCTTTGCCGGATACTACATTGATGACCGAATCTTTGAAAAAGGAAGTTGTAAATGTTCTCTCAACTCTTTCTGAAAGAGAAGCAGAAGTAATAAAATTATACTTCGGAATTGATGGAGACCATTCAGCTACTTTAGAAGAGATTGGCGAAAGATTTAATCTTACTCGTGAACGCGTACGACAGATTAAAGAAAAAGCTTTAAGAAATTTAAGGCAATCAAAAAGAAGCGGCAGACTGAAAGCTTATTTAGGTTAATAAATAAATCGTTTCAGGTTTTAAAGTCCCGTTT
>JBDTRQ010000278.1:0-3468 GCA_039931535.1 Ignavibacteriota bacterium | reverse complement strand
ATCACTGAAGAAACACTAAGCCGCATAAGAGCTCAAAGAAATTAATTGATATTTTAGATACAATAGGCCTTACAAACTGAATTTTTGAATATTTTCTGATAACAAATTCGCTAAAGCAATTTCGTTTGAATTCAATAGCAACTCAATTTTTTGAACAATTGCCTGTTTTATTTTCAATTTCATCTCTTTATTAACAGAATATAGAACTATCATTTCATCAATCTCATCAACTTTTTCTAATTCAATCGCTAAGGAAATATATTCTTCAATTAAGGTTACTGAACCCTCAATCCTGTTTTGCAAAGCATCCTTAATTTGGGTAAACGCACTATTGCTTTCGCTTGTATTTAAGTAAAAATTTATAAGCATCCGACGAGTACTAAACTCTTTTGGATTGATTTTTATTCCCTGTAATAATTCATTTTCCGCATTGTTATAATCTTTATAATGATTGTAAAAATTAAACAACCCTTGATACGGAAGAAAACGATTTGGAAAATCATTCTTTACAGAATTCCAATATGTTTCGGGGTTTTCATACATCTTTATTTTTACAAAAGTAGTTGTACCGAGAGCTAATAAATACATTGTAAATATAGAATAGAAAACTTGTTTGTATTTATATGACTCCATACAATGAAAAATTTCCGAAATCACAAAAACTAATCCAACTAGTGGCAGATATGATCTGCAATCCCAATAATAAAATCCGTCCTGTTCCATAGTCCTAAAAACCATACCAGGAAGCATGAGAAGAACAAACCAAATCATTCCAAAATAATATCTAAGTTTATTAACTTTTGTAAGTTTAAAAGGAATGAATAGTAGTATAATTAGGATGACAGAACCCGTAATTGATGTAAATACATCATTGCTTGGTAATGCTTTTATTCCAAGTGGAATAAAAAACTTTGAGATTGTTTCTGGAAGAACCAATATGTTTTTGTAATAAGTAGTAAAAGAAAATTTATCGATTTGAACTCCGGATAAAAAAACACCTCTCAATAAATAATAAAATCCTGTTACTACTAATATCATAACTAAACTACCAATACTTTTTTTATCAAGTTTTATTTCTTTTCCCTCCACAAAAAAAAGACCTATAAATAAAAAGGGTACAACTATCGACACTTCTTTTGATAAAACTGCAAGCAGCAGCAAAATAGATACTGTTAGCAATAAAAATATTTTTCCCTGGTTCAGGAATAATAGAAAAAACAATAGTGCAGTAGCAGAAAAAACTGCCGCCAATAAATCTCCTCTTCCTGCTATCCAGCCAACTGCATTTATCTGAATCGAACTTACTATAAATAACGTGGAGGTAAAGAATGAGTTGAATTTTGAATAACCCAGCTTTCTAATGATAAGAAAAATCAAAATGCTAGTTAAGAGATGGATTAAAAAATTATTAAAATGGTAGATAAAAAAAGATTGACCCCCAACTATAGAATCGGTTACTATTGAAATAAGTGTAATTGGTCTATAATAATGCCCACCCAAATAATTTGAGTTGAATGAAACACATATATCCTCCGAAACGGTTAAGCCTGAAAATTTATTAAAAATCAGGGTATCGTCATCCAAAAAAATCAGTTGAAAAAAATTTGATTGAAAATATAATATAGAGCCTATCGAAATAAGCATTACAACTAATTTTATACTAAGTGCATCCTTGGATAGGATTGATTTTATTTTTATCATTTTTTTAATGCAAAAAATCCATTTATTTATTTGCAAAGATAATATCGACAATAATAGAAAATTTAGATAATCTATTACGAAATGCTTATCAAACTAAACTCAAAAATTTTGGGCAAAAAATTACACAATTTTAATATTCATATTTAACAAAGCTCTATTTTCAGACTATAGTCTAATCTGGAATTTTATTAGTAAATAGAAGAAGAAATTACTTTTGAAAATTAATGATTTGCAGATAAGAAGTTTAATAAACTGTTAATTCTGTAAAAATTTGTTAAAATATATGTGTTTATTCGTGAACAGGTAATGTTTTCTGCATTTGTAAAATTTACTCGCAACATTTACCGATGCTATTTAATCTTCGATATTCCCAACTATCTATGCTCTTAAATGAGTTTTTGGGTTCTTGGCACAATACTTTATACATCCTACAAAGCATAAAAAATGTTCTTTTTTGTTATTGAAAAATTTCAAAAATATTTTTGATAGAAATTATTACTTAAACAGTAAATATTGCCGGAAATATTTCCCGATTGGGATAACAAAAAGCTAGGAGTTCAATATTTGTTTTTAGATAAGTTAAAAATTGTAAATATTTGAAAGTTTTATAATGGGACAGCAACAATTACTTTTAATTGTATTAGGCGTTATCATTGTTGGGATTGCCGTAGTTATGGGAATATTACTATTTAGGCAGAACAGTATTGACGGCAAGAGAGATTTGTTGATAAATGAAGGTATGACCGTTGCTAGTAATGCAAAGGAATATTTCTTTAAACCATATGGTTATGGTGGGGGTGGTAATTCTTTTACCGGCTGGCAGATTCCAAGTCAGATGTTATCCAGTGCAAATGGCACATATACAGCAACAGTTAGCACTGCTTCTGTTGAAATTACAGGAGTGGGCAATGAGTTGGTTTCTGGCACAGATAATGTTGAAGTTAAATTTACAGTTACTAAAGATGATATAGTTACACAAATAATTCACTAAGTAGTTCAATAAATAATTCTTTCAAAACAATATAAAGGAAACATTCAATGGGTCAACAACAACTTCTCTTAATCGTTCTTGGCGTTATCATAGTTGGTATCGCTGTAGTCGTTGGTATTAACTTATTCAACGCTAATGCTCGTGAATCTGCAAAAGATACTATGGTATCTGAAGCTACTAACTTAGGCGCAATGGCACAGCAATACTTCAAAAAACCTGTTGCTCTTGGTGGTGGTGGAAATACTTTTGTTGGTTTTACATCGGCAAAACTTCCAGCAAATCTATTAACTACATCTACAGCAACATATGCTTTGACAGGTCAGAGCACAACAAACTGTACTATTACTGGTACTCCAAGTGTGGCTAGTGGTTATTCAGGCTTTACAGTTGTTTGTACTGTTACTCCTACTGGCATTAGCTCTGTAGTATCAGGCAGCTAATTTAATTTTAAGAACCAACAGTTTTTTTAAGGCTGGCAAAGTGTAAAGACTTTACCAGCCTTTTTTAGTTTAAAATCTTTTTGCTTTTAATAGAAATTATTTTTCTAAAATATTCAATCCCATTTCTGCCAATGCTAAGTTTATCTTTACTACGCAACTTTAAACCAAGCCGCGAATAGTAGTCACCTACTAAACATTGATTGCGAATTAAATATAAAACATCAAAACTGGCACGGAAAATGTATATCTTAGTCCAAATAAACTTGAAACATAATTACTTATTCAAAACAATATAAAGGAAACATTCAATGGGTCAACAACAACTTCTCTTAATCG
>JBDTRQ010000277.1:0-1670 GCA_039931535.1 Ignavibacteriota bacterium | reverse complement strand
TCTTGTTACTCTGTTTATCAATTTCTACAAACGCACAACAGTTTATTATCAGGGGCACAGTATCAGATAAAACAATAAGCCGGCCGTTAAGTTTTGCTAATATCAGAATTATTAATTCAACAATTGGTTCTGCTGCAAATGTTGCTGGCAAATATGAAATAAAAATTACACAAGGCACCTATAAACTTATTGGGTCTTTTATTGGATATTACTCCGATACATTAGAAGTAAATGTTAATCAAAACATTTCTGATATAAATTTTAATCTACTGCAAACAAAAGTTGATTTACAGGAAATTGTTATCAACCCAGGAGAAAATCCTGCAATAGAAATTATTCGTAAAGCAATTGAAAAACGGAAAATTAGAAATCAGAAAATAAAGAACTACGAAGTTGAAGCTTATTCAAAGGGACTTATACGCACCACTGAGGATATTTCTGCAAGTAACAACAGCATTGGAGTTGGATTGGGCGGAAGCGATACAACCGAATTAATCATTTCAGGAATTTTAGAAAACCATAGTCGTAATTATTTTGAACAGCCAGATAAATTCAAATCGATTATTCTTGCAAGGAAGCAAAGTGCAAATTTTCCACCAACGATAAACACTTTAACAGGCGGAAGACTAATACAAAATTTTTATGATAACGATGTGAACTTTTTAGGCAGAGATTTACTGGGACCAATTTCTGATTACGCATTACAGTATTATTATTTCTACATCGAAAATATTCTTGCACAGAATGATAAAAAAATTTATCAAATCCATATTGAGCCGGATAACTCTGCTGACCCCGGATTTGCAGGAAAGATTTTTATTTCAGACAGCACATTTGATTTAATAAAAGTTGATTTGATTTTAAATCGTGCAGCCAACACAGGAAACCTTTTCGATACTGTAAATATTTACCAGCAGTTTGATGAATATGATAACATTATTATGCCTGTTGATTATCGTTTGTTTGTTAAAGCAAATGTTTTGGGATTATTTAGGTTTGGATTTGAGTTAAACACAATTATGTTTAATTATAAAATCAACAAAACACTGCCTGAAGATATTTTTAACAAAGCTATTGTAACTGTAATTCCAGAGGCTGATAATGTTGACAGCAGCTATTGGAAAAACACACAAACGATTCCTAACACGCTTGAAGAACAATTGGCTTACAACCGAATTGACAGTTTAGAAAATATTCCTAAAGATTTTTGGGATGATTTTTCTTTCCTTAATACAAGGATTGACTTATCTAAAAATGTTTCAATCAGTGCGCCGTTGGGAATGTATCATTTTTCCCGAGTGGAAGGACACGCATTGGATTTTGGAATTTTTGTTGATGATGCTTTTAACAGACGAATTAATTCATCATTAAAACTCTCTTATGGATTTTCAGATAAAAAGTTTAAACAGGATTTTAGCTCCGGCTATCTATTGGGGAAATACAGAACGTGGAAAATAAAATTTAATACATTCAATAAATTAAATGTATTGTTTGGGCAATCTGATAATTACGGCGAATTATTTTCAACTCTTGTTACATTAATTTCAAAAGATGAGTTTAGAGATTACTACTATTCAAAAGGATTTTCTATCGGATTAGAAGGCGAAGTTCTTCCAATTTTAAATATGCGCGTTGGATTTAAAAACAAAACCGATAACAATGCTTACAAC
>JBDTRQ010000276.1:0-16409 GCA_039931535.1 Ignavibacteriota bacterium | reverse complement strand
GGCTGAGCCAGTTGTAAGCGATGAAAATTATGATAAGCTTGTTAAAGAATTAGAAAAACTTGAAACTGAAAATCCGCATTTAATTACTCCTGATTCTCCAACACAACGAGTTGGAAAAGATCTTACAAGGGAATTCAATCCCGTAAAACATAAAATTCCTATGTTAAGTCTTGCAAACACTTATGATGAGCAGGACTTGTTAGATTTTGATAGAAGAGTAAAAGAAAGTTTACCTGAATCTGAAAAAGTTGAATACGTTGTTGAGCTAAAAATTGATGGTGCATCAATCAGCATTAATTATGTTAATGGAATTTTAAAAACAGCAGCAACGCGCGGTGATGGAACGATTGGCGAAGAAGTAACAAACAATATAAAAACTATTCGTTCTGTTCCTTTAAAGATTGATTTATCAAAAGAAAAAAAATATAATCTTAAAAATTTTGAAGTGCGCGGGGAAGTTTACATGCGCATTTCTGATTTTGATAATCTGAATAAAGAGCGAGAAGAAAATGAAGAAAAACTGTTTGCAAATCCGCGTAACTCTGCGGCAGGTACATTAAAATTGCAGGATCCTAAAATTGTATCCGCAAGAAAACTAAATGTTTTTCTTTACTCGCTTATTAGCGCTGATGATGAATTTGAATCGCAGGCAGAAAATTTAAAATTGTTAACAAAGCTCGGGTTTACAGTTAATCCAAAATATAAAATTTGTAAAAGCATTGATGAAGTTTTAAAAGTATACAGTAGTTTTGAAGAAATACGAGACACACTTGAATATGAAATTGACGGTGCAGTAATAAAAGTAAATTCAATTCATCAGCAAAAATTATTGGGCAATATTGCAAAATCTCCACGCTGGGCTGTTGCGTATAAGTTTAAAGCAAAGCAGGCATTTACAAAATTGAATGACATTACATGGCAGGTTGGCAGAACCGGTGCAATTACTCCTGTTGCGGAATTAGAACCAGTAAAGCTTGCAGGCTCAACTATTAGCCGCGCAACACTTCACAACTTTGATGAAATACAGCGAAAAGATATTAGAGTTGGAGACATTGTTGTAATTGAAAAAGGCGGCGATGTAATTCCCAAAATTGTTTCTGTAATTTTAAATGACAGACAGAAGAAAAGTCAGCCTACAAAGGCGCCGGGAAAATGTCCTGTTTGTAATTCCAAATTATTTAAACTTGAAAATGAAGTAGCATTATATTGTGAAAATCCGGAATGTTCAGCTCAAATAAAAGGGCGGCTAATTCATTTTGCGTCACGCGGCGCAATGGATATTGAAGGACTTGGTGATGCGCTGATCGATCTTTTTGTTGATAAAGGATTCATCACACACTTTTCTGATATTTATAAATTAAAAGATAAACGTGATAAGCTGATTGAAATAGAAAGACTTGGCGAGAAAAGTATTGATAATCTTTTAAAAGCAATTGAGGAAAGTAAAGTCCAGTCGTTTGCAAAAGTTTTATTTGCACTTGGAATCAGATATGTTGGCTCGGGAGCGGCACAAAAAATTACTGATCATTTTAATTCGATTGATGATATTATTGCAGCGAGCGAAGAAGATATTTCTTCGATCTATGAAATTGGGCCAAGTATCAGCAAAAGCATAAAAAAAATTTTCTCCGATAAAAAAAATATCAAACTGATTGAGGATTTACGTAAATCAGGCTTAACTTTTACATCAGAAAAAAAAGAAGTTGTGCAATCTGCATTAACAGGAAAAACCTTTGTATTAACCGGAACACTTTCTACTTTTTCTCGTGATGAAGCAGGCGCAAGAATAATTGCTCTTGGCGGAAAAGTAACTTCAAGTGTTAGTAAAAATACTGACTTTGTTGTTGCTGGTGAAAAAGCAGGATCAAAATTATCAAAGGCAGAATCGCTAGGTGTTAAAGTATTGGATGAAAATACTTTTATAAAAATGCTCGAAGAAAATGAAAAACAATGATTGACCTAATTAAAGAAAACCTTTCACGATTTTTAATTTCAAAAAAATTAAAAAATGTAGTTTTAAATGAACAGGATTTTTCCGAAGCATTAAGAAGATCAGGCTCATTCCTGATCTTAATGCCGGAAGATGAAAAAGATTTTAGAGCCTGTTATATTGTCCTTGAGTATCTTGAACATCTGAACAAATCTATAAAAATCTTAACAAGAGATTACCGCATTAGTTTGCTTCCTGCTAAGTTTAGAAATAAGGCAATGGAGTTTGGAATTGCAGATTTAAATAAACTTGATCTGCCATCGCACAAATTGATTGAAAAATTATCTGATATGAAATTTGACGGCGTAATAGATTTAAATAGAAAAGATGATTTGTTTTTCAGCTATGCTTCAAATCTTGTTAATGCAAGAATAAGAATTGGATTTTCAAAAAAAGGTGCTGATAAATTTTATAATTTTCAGATTGCTAACAACGATGTTGAATCTGAATTAGCTTACACTAATTTTTTAAATTGTTTAAAAATGTTTTAAAGGCAGAACAATGAATTTTGAAACAAAGCGTGTTGGTGATATTACCGTTTTTAAATTGAATGAAAAGCGTTTAGATACAAGCATTTCGGGCTTATTAAAAGGCGAGTTTACGATGATTCTAAAAGTTGAAGGTGTAAATAAACTGATTATCGATCTTAGTGAAGTTGAAAGCTGCGATAGCTCCGGCTTAAGCGCAATACTTGTTGCAAATAGAATCGTATCTGCAAACGAAGGACAGATAAGACTTGCTGCTCCATCCGAAAAAGTACTTACATTAATAAAGATTACACAGTTAGATAGAGTGCTGCCTGTTACAGATACAGTTGAGCATGCGCTTACTGAGTTAGGAAAATAATTTTTGCAGGTTTCTACTTTAGATTATGCAATCATAGTTTTATATATGATTGCAATTACTGCGTTTGGAAAAATAATTGGTGGTAAACAAAAGACAGTTAAAGATTATTTTATCGGCAAGCAGGAAGTTCCATGGTGGGCAATTAGTTTTTCAATTGTTGCTGCGGAAACAAGCACGCTAACTTTTATTTCAATTCCCGGACTTGCATATCTAACCAATCTTAATTTTCTTCAACTAACTTTTGGATATTTAATCGGAAGAATAATTGTTGCACAATTCTTTTTGCCTGCATACTACAAAGGCGAACTATTAACCGCATATTCATTTCTGCAAAACAGATTTGGGAATAAAACACGTTCCTTAGCTTCCGTTACGTTTTTGTTTACCCGCACTGCGGCGGATGGAGTTAGACTTTTTGCAACTGCAATTCCACTTTATTTAATGCTCGATATTTCCCCAATGATAGCGATAGTAATGATTGCAATAGTAGCACTGCTTTATACTTTTACAGGTGGATTAAAAGGTGTAATCTGGGTCGATGCGATTCAATTATTCATTTACATCGGCGGAGCCATGTTAGCCGGATATTATTTAATAAGTAATATTCCCGGCGGACTTGGAGAAGTTTTTTCATCAACACAAATAACATCAAAGTTTAGTGTTTTTAATTTTGGATTTGAAAATGGATTTGCCGGATTTTTCTCGCAGCCATATACATTGCTCAGCGGATTGATAGGGGGCGCTTTTCTATCAATGTCTTCGCACGGAACTGATCAGTTAATTGTGCAAAGATTACTTGCAGCAAAAAATTTAGCCGAAAGTAAAAAAGCAATCATTACAACTGGAGTTATTATAGTTTTTCAGTTTGCTCTATTTTTAGTTGTTGGAGTTTTGCTTTACGCATATTACGGTCAGCTTGATATTAAATCGGATGAAATATTTTCTAAATTTATTATTGAAGTTTTACCATCGGGTGTTAAGGGAATTATTATTGCGGGATTATTTGCAGCCGCACTTTCAACACTCGCAGGTTCAATCACATCGCTTTCATCTTCTGTTATGCTGGATTTATACATTCCATTTCAAAAATCTGTTGATGAAACAAAAAATTTATTCATCTCAAAAATGCTTACGATATTTTGGGCGGTGATGTTAATATTTTCTGCATTTATTTTTATGGAAAGTTCTAAAGCTGTTGTTGAACTTGCGTTAAGTATTGCTTCGTTTACTTATGGCGGTTTGCTTGGTACTTTTCTTTTGGGATTATCAAACCAAAAAATAAAACAAAATCATGCTATTGCAGGATTTAGCGCCGCAATTGTGGTTATGAGTTTTATCATAATATTTAAAGTTGTTGCGTGGACGTGGTTTATTCTTATCGGAGTTTTTGTAACCTTGCTCGTCGGAAATCTTTTTGAAATGATTACAAGAAAACGATAATCAATTTTGAATTAATTTTCTTATTAAAACTTGTGGCATCAAAATGCTTCTTTATTTTTGTTTTATAAGAAGCCCTATTTAGTGTATCCTTATCAATCTAAAATCTAACCAAGTTGTTAAAATTCTGTTCACACTTAATATTAATTGTTAAAGCGTAAGTATCCATTTTGGCAACTAAACCTTATATTTATCATCGTAAAAAAACTTTTCCCGCATAGCAATTAAACGGATACCATACCAAAGAGGTAAATGTGGAATTAATAGATTATTTAATCGTTGCAGCGTACTTCATTTTTTCAATTTCGATTGCCTTAATTTATTCTAAAAGAGCCGGCAAAAGCACAGATGACTTCTTCCTTTCGGGTAGAAATTTGCCATGGTATCTTGCTGGTATTTCGATGGTGGCAACAACTTTTGCTGCAGATACTCCGTTGGCTGTAACAGAACTTGTGGCTAAAAATGGCATTTCCGGAAACTGGATTTGGTGGAACTTTGCCTTTGGCGGAATGCTTACTGTTTTTTTCTTTGCAAGATTATGGCGCCGCGCTGGCATTATGACCGAAGCAGAGTTTGCTGAAATAAGATACTCCGGAAAACCCGCAAGATTTTTAAGAGGCTTCCGCGCTCTGTATCTTGGTTTATTTATGAACGTAATAATTATCGGATGGGTAAACAAAGCAATGTCATCAATCTTACAAGGCATGTTTGGTATAGATGAATCCGTAATTATGCTTTATGTTTTTGGCTGTATGCTATTAGTTGCAGTTTACTCCGCAATATCCGGTTTGTGGGGCGTTATAATTACAGATGCATTTCAGTTTTTTATTGCAATGATTGGATGTATTATTCTTGCAATCATTGTTGTAAACTCACCGCAAGTTGGCGGCATTGCTGGTTTAAAACAAAACTTGCCTGCGTATGTTTTTGATTTCTTTCCAACTATTTCGGATGTTCCTTCTGCTGCAGGAGTTTTAGCGATGTCGTTTTTTTCTTTTCTTGCTTACATCGGAATAATTTGGTGGGCTTCCTGGTATCCGGGCGCAGAACCCGGCGGCGGCGGATACGTTGCACAACGAATGATGTCTGCAAAAAATGAAAAACATTCTTTGTTTGCAACCTTGCTTTTTCAGATTACACATTATGCAATTAGACCATGGCCTTGGATATTAGTTGGCTTAGCATCACTTGTGCTTTATCCGGAACTTGCGGATGCAGAAAAGGGAATGGGCTTTATTTATGCAATGCGCGATTTTCTTCCCGCAGGATTAAAAGGATTGTTAGTTGCAGCTTTTTTTGCCGCTTACATGAGCACCATTGCAACGCAGTTAAATTGGGGTTCATCATATATTATTAATGATTTTTATAAACGATTTTTAAATCAAAATAAAGAAGAATCGCATTATGTTTTATCTTCGAGAATCGCTACAATGATTTTAATGTTGATCTCTTTAGTTGTTACGCTTTTTATAAGTAAAATTTCCGGTGCTTGGGCGTTTATAATTGAATGCGGTGCCGGGGTTGGATTGGTTTTGATTTTAAGATGGTTTTGGTGGCGGATAAATGCATGGTCAGAAATATCAGCAATGATAACTCCGTTTATAATTTTTCCAATCATAAAAAGTTACGGGGTATTGTTTCCGTACAGTTTATTTATAATTGTACCGGGCACAACATTAGTGTGGGTAGTGGTTACATTCTTAACAAAACCAACTGATGAAGAAGTTTTATTTTCATTCTATAGAAAAATTCATCCCGGAGGCGTAATGTGGAAAAAGATTTCAGATAAATTGCCGGATGTTGAAAGTGATTCCGGATTTTTTAGATTGTTTATTAACTGGTTAATTGGAGTTATTTTAGTCTATTCGATTTTATTTGGAACTGGAAAACTGATAATGGGTGAGTTCATAGATGCAATTATTTACTTAGTTGTTGCAGCAATTTCCGTTTCAATAATTTATGTTAATCTTTCTAAAATTGGCTGGAAGACTGTTGTAAAATAAAATGTTTGATTTAGCGCGGTTAAAAGAAATAGAGCTTGTACTTTTTGATGTTGATGGAACATTGGTAAACGATGATGGAAAAATTGGTGAACGAACAAAACAGCTTATAATGGAGATTAAAAAGCTTGGTGTGCTTTTTTCATTTGCATCCGGGCGGCTTCATTCAGCATTAGTACCTTTGGCCGAAGAGCTTAAAATACACTTGCCGCTAATATCTTTAGATGGCTCATCAATAAAAAGCATTTCAAGCCAGGACTATGTTTATCGTTCTTTTTTAAAAGATAGTCAGGTAAAAAAGGCAATTGAGTTTTCAGAAAGATATCTTGTAAATATTGCGCTTTGCCATGCGGAAGCAATTTATTTTACAGAACAAAGTTCAATTATTCCAAAACTGATGGATAAGTTTGGTGCCGTTTATGAAGCGATAGATTCTTATGATTATTATACAAATACCACTTTAGAAATTGTTTTTGCTGGTGATAATAGACGCGTAGTTGAATTTATTCGGGATAAATTAAGTTTTCCTTTTACGCTGGGAACATCAGTATCATTTTTTAGATCTCAATCTCACGAAGGAATTTATTATCTTGAAGTGCGGAGATCAGGATCGTCTAAGGGTAAAGCAATGCATCGTTTGATAAAACATTTAAATATTAAGGAAGTAAGAACTGCTGTGCTTGGTGATTGGTATAACGATTTAAGTATGTTTGAATCAAAAGGGATAAAAATAGCCTTGCAAAATGCAATTCCTGAAATAAAAAGAGTAGCGGACTACATTATTAAAAAAACTAATAACGAAGAAGGCGCAGCGGAGTTTTTAGAAGCCTTATTAAAAGCTAAAATGTCTTAACTATGGATAATGAACAAAATATTCTAAGTCAAACTGGAATAAAAAGAAAAATAATTATCGGGTTAATTACCGTTATCCTGATTGTTATGATGTTTCCTAAAGGAGAATCAATTGAGTCTGAAGTTACCGAAGGCGCTATCTGGACAAACGATGATCTAATTGCACCGTTTAGCTTTCCTACTATCAAAGAAAAACAAACTTATGAAAACGAGGTTAGAGATGCGGAAAAATCTGTATTTCCTGTTTTTAATAAAATTGTTGTTCTTAACAGTGATTCACTAAAATCATTCGCGGCTTACATCGTTTCTGTTATTGATGAAAACATTAATGTACAGACTGACAATTATTTAAATCCTACTTTTTTAAGTTCAAAATCTTTCACTCAATTTTTAAACTTACGTAAGCTGCACAAAAATTCTAAAAGCAGAAAAGATAATTTATTAGATAAGATTTTTAATTCTACAGGATCTATTGTTGATGCGGTCAGCAAGCATGGAATAATAAATCTTGAATCAAGTTCAAGCTTGCGTGATAGTGTTGCTTTAAGAATTGGCAATGTAGATAAGATTGAACCAACGAGTAAATTCTATTTTTTCGATCAAGCAAAAAATGAAGTTAAAAATAAAATACAGGAGTTAAACTATTCCGATGAATTGAAAGCGGCTATCACTGAATTTACTATTCATTTCGTTTATCCGACTCTTGTTTACAATGAAGAAGCAACTAATCTTGAAGCTGAACAAGCAAAAAATAATGTTCCTAAATATGCAGGAATTATAAACGAGAACGAAAGAATTATTGCAAAGCATGATCGCATTACAAAACAAGTAAAATTAAAAATTGAATCTTACAAAGAAGCAAAAGGAGAAGCGATTGGTTCCGAAGGAATAGTGTTACAGCTGATAGGAAAATTTTTACACATTTTATTCTTCATTACAATTCTTGCTATCTATTTATATCTGTTCAGAAAAAAAATATTTTATGATAACACAAAAATTGTTTTGATTTCTGTAATCGTAATTTTTGTATCGTTTGTAACTTATCTCATTAATCATATTGCTATAAATGCTCCGATACAATATTTGATATTTGTTCCTGCAGCATCAATGATTTTTACAATTGTGTTTGATTCACGAGTCGGATTTTATTTAACAGTTATACTTTCTTTAATTGTCGGCGCACTAAGAGGCAACGATTACACTTTTATGGCAATGAATTTTATTGCCGGTGGATTATCAGTTTATACAGTGCGCGATATAAAAAATCGTTCACAAATATTTCGTTCGTTTATATTTATTTTAATCGGATATACAGCTTCCATTCTTGCATTTGGATTGGAGCGTTTTGCTCCTGCAGAATCAATGTTGATTGAGCTTGCATTTGCAGCAACAAACGCTTTGATAAGTCCTGTGCTTACTTATGGACTACTTATTTTCTTTGAAAGATTATTTAATATCACAACGGATTTAACATTGTTAGAACTTTCAAATTTTGATAGACCGCTGCTGCGAGAACTTGCAAGAAAAGCTCCCGGTACATTTAATCATTCGATGACGATGGGAACAATTGCAGAAGCGGCAGCAGAAAAAATTGGTGCAAATGCACTGCTTGCAAGAGTTGGTGCTTATTATCATGATATTGGCAAAATAAATGATCCGCAGGGATTTGTGGAAAATCAGATGAACAGTCAGAATCGGCATGAAAATTTGCCGCCAGAAGAAAGCGTTCACTTAATTCTTAAACATGTTAATGATGGAATTGAATTAGCAAGGCATCACAAACTTCCGCAGGAGTTAATTGATTTTATTCCAATGCATCATGGTACAACTGTAAGTAAATTCTTTTATGAAAAAGCAAAAACACTTTACGGTGAGGATAAAATAAATATTGATGATTTTAAATATCCCGGACCAAAACCAAACACGAAAGAAACAGCAATTGTAATGCTTGCAGATGGATGTGAATCGGCTGTAAGATCTATTGCTGATCCGGATACCACAAAAGTTGAAAACATGATTAATAATATTTTTAATTCCAGATTAAAAGAAGCTCAGCTTGATGACTCACCGATTACATTCAGCGATCTATCAAAAATGAAGGAAGCGTTCCTTTCAATTTTAATCAGTCAGCATCACAGAAGAATAAAATATCCAAAACAAGAAGAAGCAGAAAAAGGAATCAGCACGGATAAAGACAACTAATGGAGTTGTTTCTAAATGAATATCTTGCACACATTAAGCTGGAAAAAAATCTTTCCCAAAACACAGTTGTATCTTACAAAAATGATATTAATTCTTTTATATCTTTTCTTAAAGATTTAAATGTTGACGACCCATCAAATATTACTTCAGATCATATCCGAAGTTTCTTTAAAACGATAAAAGAAATCGGTCTTTCCGGTTCATCAAGCGCAAGATATTTTTCATCGTTAAAAGGATTTTTTCTATATCTGCTAAAAAATAAGTACATCCTAAAAAATCCAATTGAAAAAATAACTGCACCAAAAACTTCTAAAAAATTACCGGAAGTTTTAAACATACCTGAAATTGAAAAAATATTATCCGCACCGGATGTTGAGGATAAATTAGGTTTACGCGATAAAGCGATTCTTGAATTATTTTATGCTTGTGGAACGCGTGTTTCAGAATTGATTAATTTAAAAGTAAATGATCTTTTTTTAGAGGATGAAATAATTCGTGTGTTCGGTAAAGGCTCAAAGGAAAGGCTTATTCCTATTGGTTCAAGTGCAATAAAATGGATAGGCGAGTATCTTAAAAAAAGCAGACCACTGCTAATGAAGAAATCTAAAAGTGAAAATATTTTATTCCTAAATTCCCGCGGTGCAAAACTTTCGCGAATGGGTGTTTGGAAAATTATTGATAGATATGTTAAGGAATCGGGAATTAAAAAAGAAGTTCATCCTCATACTTTTAGACATTCGTTTGCAACCCATTTATTAGAGGGCGGTGCGGATTTAAGAGCCGTTCAGGAAATGCTTGGGCATGCAGATATTTCCACAACACAAATTTATACTCACATTGATCGTGATTATATTAAACAGGTTCATAAACAATATCATCCAAGAGGCTAAACATGATGATAAAATTATTTATGAAAAAAATGCTGTTTATAATTTTGCTGGCTGTTCTGTTTTTATCCTGCAATAAAAATAATGAGAGCGATATTGACGAAGAAAACCTGAAAAATGAAATTGCAAATGCAAGGTTAACAGAGTTTTCATTTTTTTATTTTGTTGGAAGTTATGACGGCAAGCCTGCAATTTATAGATATGATTATAAGATAGATAAGTATAAAGTGTTCTGGCATTCTGTTGATGAACGGGTAATTGATTTATTAGTTTCTCCAAATAACAAATCGGCGTACTTTATAACTAAACGGCAGCAAAGATTAAAATCATCACAGCCGGCAATAGAAAAAGGACGATTGTACCGAATCGATTTTGATGTGAGTAAAGTTGAATCTATAACTCAGTTAGAAGAGGGAATTCAGATAATTCCATTTTGGGCAGATAACGATAGATTTACCTTAGTTATAAATTCCATCGATAAAATAATTGCATCATACATAAATAAGAACACACAGGTTTATAATCGTTTTGGTAAACTACTTTCTGATAACACGGAAATATTTGATTTGACTAAGGATGGCTATCCGGTAACAAAATTTCCGACGTTAAATTATAAATCTCCAAACGAACTTTTTACGGTCGTTGAAAAAAATGATTCAATATTTATCAGACAGCAAAACTCTAACAAAGAAATTCAAACCGGTTTTTCATCCAGTAATATAATACAGTTAAACTGGGCTGAAAATAAAAAGCAGCTTGTAATGCTTATTGAATCAAACGACACCTTAAAACAAAAAACTAAAAATATAAATGAAGCAGTAGTGATTGTGTATGATCTGCAAAAGAAAAAAACAGTTAAAATGTTTGATGCAACATCTTACAATCGCTTTGTGCTGATTGGTGATTTTCTGATATTTGGCCGCGGGTTTGGTAAAGATTCACATATTGAAATATTTAAACTTGAATCTCTTACAAACTTCAAAACAATTAAAATTAATGGCGGTTGCGGTCTTCACAGTATTTAAAAATCATAATAAAAAAAATTGAAATCTTATTACAGAATAATATCTTACACTAAACCTTACTGGAAACACATTTTATTAACGTTTGTGTTTACAATTTTGTTTGCAATTCTAAACGGCTTATCGGTTTATCTTACAATTCCTTTGCTTGATACTTTGTTTCAGGAATCATCATCAAAACAAGCAACAGAACAAACCAGTCAGATTGAAAAAGCCTCAAGCATTCTGCCCGATTGGATTATCAATCTAAAAGAAGATACTGTAAAAGCATTTAATGATTTTGTTTTAGTAGGCGATAAACCCGAAATATTAATTAAAATTTGTTTATTAATTCTTGCCGCATTTATCCTAAAAAATATTTTTGGATATATACAGAGTTACTTTATGGCGTTTGTAGAATTCGCATCGATGAAGGATCTGCGTGATGAAACTTACAGCCATTTGCATAAGCTGCCGATTGGTTATTTTAAATCAGAACGGGTTGGAAATATTATCTCAAGGTTTACAAACGATGTAAATATTATTCAAGCAAGTATATCGGCAACATTTTCAAATCTAATTAAAGAGCCGCTTACTTTAATTGTGTTTCTTGCAATTGCAGTCAGCATAAGCTGGCAGCTATCACTATTTGCTTTTATTATCGTACCAATCGCAAGTTTAATAATTGCATGGATTGGAACTAAATTAAAAAAGCAGACTGTAATTCTTCAAGCAAAAATTGCGGACATAACAAGCATACTTCAGGAAACTATTTCCGGAGTTAAAATTGTTAAAGCTTTTGGGATGGAACGATTTGAAAATAACCGGTTTATGAATGAAACTAAAAGTTATTTAAAGTTAGTTCTAAAAATTGTACGAACAAGAAATTTTTCCTCTCCGATTACAGAAGTACTAAGTGTAATAATTGGTGTTGTTATTATTTACTACGGCGGTGTTTTAGTGCTTGTGGATAAAACTTTAAACGCAAGTGAGTTTTTGGGATTTTTATTTGCAATTTTTCAAATGATGCCGCCAATTAAGGAACTCGGCAGTGTTAATAATAGAATTCAGGAAGCAAGCGCTGCAGCAGATAGAGTGTTTGAAATTATAGATATTGAACCTCAAATAAAAAATAAACCCAATGCATTAGAGTTAAATAGTTTTAAAGATCAAATAGTATTTAAAAACATTTCATTTAAGTATGAAGATTCTGATGTTATAGTTTTGGATAATTTAAACTTTAGTGTTAAGCGTGGGGAAATTGTTGCTCTTGTTGGTCCAAGCGGCGGCGGCAAATCCACGCTTGCAGATTTAATCCCAAGATTTTATGATCCAACCGATGGACAAATTCTTATCGATGGAAATAATATAAAAGATATTACAATTGAATCTCTGCGGGCTAAAATGGGAATTGTAACGCAGGAAACCTTTTTATTCAATACCAACATTGCAGAAAATATCGCTTATGGTTTAACAGATTATCCGATGGAAAAAATTATTGAAGCCGCTAAAACTGCTAACGCTCATAATTTTATTAGCGAAATGCCGCAAGGCTATAAAACTATGATTGGCGAACGAGGTGTAAAACTTTCTGGTGGACAAAGACAAAGATTAACAATTGCACGCGCACTTTTAAAAAATCCTGAGATAATGATTTTTGATGAAGCAACATCAGCATTGGATAATGAATCCGAAATTCTTGTTCAGGAAGCTATCGAAAGGTTAATGTTAAACAGGACTACAATTGTAATTGCACATCGTTTAAGTACAATAAGAAATGCAACAAATATTCTTGTGCTGGATAAAGGACGCATTATTCAGCAGGGCACACACGATAAATTAATTGCAGATGAAAAAGGGCTTTACAAAAAGCTTTACGAAATGCAGTTTAGAGATAATGATGTCTGATATTAAAACCAGAATACTAAAAATAATTGATTCAGCTATTTTAGTATTTATAATTATTTTTTTACTAAGTATTAGTAACTCAATTTTTGTTAACCAATTGGGTTATTATGGCGCATTAATTCTTATTCTAATTAAAGCTTCAATTAAAAAAGAGAATCAATTTAGTAAAACTGGATTAGAGTTTGCGTTTGTATGGTACATATTAGCTGAAGTTTTGTCCACAATATTTTCCGCAGAACACGCTGCATCTTTTCATAATCTTTTGAAGCATGTCCTTTTAATCCCGATAATTTACACCATCATTGCATCTATAAAAGATTTTAAAGGTGCAAAAACATTTTTTAAAATTTACATCGGCGGAACATTAGTTACAGTTTTAATTTATCTTTATTTTTCTTTTCAATTTTATCTAAAAGACCTGTATGGTATTACAGAATCAGGTCCATCAATATTTCAATATCCTATTACAGCAAGCGAGATACTTAGCTTTACAGTAATTTTTCTTTTTGCATTCCTTATCAATGAAAAAACAGCATTAAAAAATAAATTATTATTGTTACTTGGATTCTCACTTTCGCTATTGGCTTTATTTTCAACTTATAAAAGAACAGGCTGGATGGGCGCAGCTTTTGGGATTTTAATTATTCTGATAATGAAAAAGCAATGGAAGATATTAGCTGCCAGCGCCGCTCTAATTGCTGTTTTTTTCTTCACTCAAAAAAACATTAGTGAAGTAAATGTTTATTCGCTAAAGCCTGATTCAACAAGCTTAAAACTAACATCAACGATAGCAACTGAGGGAAAAGCTTATGATGTTTTTCCATTGAACAATAACTTAATTGTTTCAGATTATGATGACGGACTTGCAGTTGTTAAAAACGATTCTATTGTAAATAAAATAAAATTGCCTTCTGCCGTAATCGGTTTTTATCATTGGGAAAATGATTTTTATTTAGCCTCATTAATGGATACAAGATATATTCTTATAAAAAATAATTCAGGATCATTAACACAAGAGGGTGAGCTATATTCACCTGGTCTAACTTATTCGCAAGCTTTTGCTAATCGATATTTTTATGTTCTTGATATTGACAGCGGTTTAACTGTATTTAAAAATCCGGAAAATATTAATCAAAAGTATCATGCTAAACAATTTGCAAATTATACTGCTGTTTTTGCTGATACATCTTTTATAATTTTTTCACAATCTCAAAAAGGAATTGCTGTTTATCCTTTAATAGATGGACTTCCTGTAGATAGTTTAATATTTAGAGATTCAACTTCAATATCATTTTTCTATTACTCATCTACTTTTGCTTTTGCAGAAAAGGAAAATGGACTAAATATTTATAGTATTAATAAAGATGGAATTAACTTAGCACAAAATTTTATGGGTGTTAAGAACATATTTAAGATGGCTCAAAACAACGGAAAATATTATGCGGTAAGCACTAATGCTGAGTTATACATTTTAGAACAGAATAATAAACTACAATTTGATGTAGCTGCAAAAATAAATATTGGTTACACACCCAAATCGATCAGCATTGATGATAATAATTTTTATGTAACACATTTAGAAACGAAGCAGAGCAGGCTGCTCGACATCTTTGATCCAAATCATCCATCCAATGCAAACAGATTTGCTTTTTGGATGGCAGGAATAAAAATATTTAAAGACTATCCGATTTTTGGAGTGGGCGATATCGATCTTGCTGATTATTATAGACAATACAAGAGACCATTCGATAAAGAAATTCAAGGGCACTTACATAATAATTTCTTCCACGTTTTAACAACACTCGGTTTGTTTGGATTGCTTGCTGTTCTTTATTTATTCTTTAAGATTATTAAGATTGATATTAATATTTATAAAGCTATTAAAGATAAACCATTTGTTTCTTCTTATGCGTTGGGAACCCTTGCAGCATTCTGCGGATTTATTATTTCCGGTTTAACAGAATTAAATTTCTGGGATCACGAAATAACCACGTTAATCTGGTTTTCATTCGGATTGAATATTGCATTCTTCAAATTAGCTAAACCGGATTTAAAAACTAATTAAAGAAAAATCTTACCCCTATACCGCCATTAACAGTAAAATCAGTTGAAGGAATTATATCAAGCAGAGGTGCAATCTCTAAAAAAACATCCACAGGTGCATTCCTTGGAATCCAAACAAGTCCAACGTCGAATCTAAATCCTAATCTTGAACCTCCATTTTCTACCACTCTTAATCTTGCACCAGGTCCATAGTAAAATGAAATATTCTCAGTTGTATGTGAAAGATTCTTTACGTGAAATAAATAATCAGCGTGTAAATGTAATCTGCTGTATTTCCTGAGAGAATAACCCAAACCAAAATCGAAAACTGTGCTGCTGGTAGTCCAGTATTTTGCACTAATTCCAGTTGGCTCGCCTAAAATTATCCCCAATCCAAATCCGTTTGATTGAGCAAAAGCTGCAGATGAAAATATTGTTACAATTAATAGTATCATAGCTAAAATATTTTTCATTACTATTCCTATTCTATATTTAAAATTCGAGCAAAGATAGCAATTACAGTAAAAGAATGAAATGCTAAGACCTGGAATAGGAAATGCCTTTAATTAATTTTTAATCAGTAGTTAACCTTACGCAAAGTTTGAAACCTTCAAGGTTTTAAATAAAATGTTCAGCTAAAATCACTATTTTAGAAGTAAGAATCTTAAAACCTTGAAGGTTTTTCATACGCTTGTTATGGTGAATTTGTTAATTAAAAAGTGAAGTAAAAAATAATATGAGTGATAATATCAATCCGGAAATTTATTCTAAAGCTAAACAGTTTTCTGCAAAATTTAATTCTTTAAATGAAGTTGCAATTGTACTTGCAGCGGGTCATGGTAAAAGAATTAAATCTCAAACCTCAAAAATGCTTCATAAAATTTGGGAAATACCTACCGTTGAACGTGTTTATAATGCCTGCAGACTTGGAATTGAAAATATCAATTCTGTTATTGTTGTAGGTATTAAAGCGCTTGATGTAATGGATGTTATTGGCGAACGTGAATCAAATAAATTCGCTTTTCAGGAAGTTCAGAATGGAACCGGACACGCAGTACAGGTTGCATTAAAAGAAATTGAAAATGAGTTTAAAGATGGAATAGTTTACGTTCTGCCCGGCGATATGGGTTTGCTTGATGATGAATCTATGAAAAAGTTTAGAGAAGATTTTATTACCTCTAAGAAAGACATGATGGTACTTACAGGAATTTTTAATGGTGATCCGATGTTAAATTATTACGGA
>JBDTRQ010000275.1:0-3639 GCA_039931535.1 Ignavibacteriota bacterium | reverse complement strand
AGACAATGATTTTTTACAGACAATAGCAAATTACTTCGTTTATACATCTCCTGTATATTCGTTTGTTTACGCATTGATGATTATTTTCTTTACATATTTTTATACTGCTATTGCTTTTAATCCAAAAGATGTTGCAGATAACATGAAAAAGCAAGGCGGCTTTATTCCGGGAATTAGACCGGGTAAACAAACCTCAGAATTTATTGATAATATTTTAACAAAGATTACATTACCAGGCTCAATATTTTTAGCGATTGTTGCGATACTTCCAGCATTTGTATCTGCTTGGGGTGTGTCAGGCAGTTTTGCACAGTTTTTTGGCGGTACAAGTTTATTGATTATTGTTGGAGTTGCGCTTGATACTTTGCAGCAAATTGAATCGCACTTATTGATGAGACATTATGATGGATTTATGAAAGCCGGTAAGATTAAAGGTCGAAGATAATTTTTAGTGATTTTAATAAAATCAAAAAAAGAAGTTGATTATATAAGAGAAAGCTGTAGAATAGTTGCAGAAACACTTCAGCTGCTTAAATCAAATGTTAGAGTGGGGATTACAACTTTAGAGTTAGATAAAATTGCTGAAGATTATATCAGAAGCAATAATGCGTTATCTGCATTTAAAGGTTATTCACAAGGTGGTGCGCCAGGTTTTCCCGGCTCAATTTGTTCTTCTGTTGATGATGAGGTTGTGCACGGAATTCCGAGTACAAGAGTTTTAAAAGAAGGCGAAATTGTTTCGTTAGATATTGGTGTTCTTAAAGATCGGTATTTTGGAGATGCAGCATTATCTGTAGCAGTTGGAAGTATCTCTGATCAGAAGAAAAAATTGATGGAAGTTACTAAACGTTCTTTACAACTTGGGATTGAGCAAGCAATTGCTGGAAATAAAGTTCACGATATTTCTAACGCAGTACAAGTTTATGTAGAGGCAAATGGATTTTCGATTGTTCGAGATCTTTGCGGGCACGGTGTTGGAAAGTTTTTGCACGAAGATCCTGCAATTCCAAACTTTGGAAGAAAAGGAACTGGAGCAAAACTTAAAAACGGAATGACACTTGCAATTGAACCTATGGTGAACGCAGGAAAATATGATGTAGTTACAGCAAGAGATGGATGGACAATCATTACTGCTGATGGATCAACCTCAGCACATTTTGAACATACAATTTTGATAAATAATAATTTGCCGGAAATATTAACAGTTTGTTAAATGGCTAAACAAGGTCCGATTAAAATAGATGGTATTATTACCGAAACTTTACCTAACGCAACATTTAAAGTAAAGCTTGATAACGGACACGAAATACACGCACACATTTCCGGGAAAATGAGAATGCACTTTATAAAAATTTTAGTTGGTGATAAGGTTTCAATTGAACTATCTCCTTATGATCTGACTAAAGGCAGAATTACTTACAGGTATAAATAGGAATAATTAAAATGAAAGTTAGAGCATCTGTTAAGAAGATTTGCGATAAATGTAAAATTATTAAACGCAAGGGTGTTGTAAGAGTTATCTGCAAAAACCCTAAACACAAACAACGTCAAGGTTAAAACAAAGGAGTATATCATTGGCTCGTATAGCTGGAGTTGATTTACCAAAAAACAAAAAAGTGTTGTATGGTTTGCAATATATCTATGGAATAGGTGAGCATACTGCCGCAACAATTTTAGAAAAAGCAAAAGTTAGTCCCCTAAAAAAAGTATCTGATCTTACCGAAGAAGAAGTTGCTGAAATTAGATCGGTGATAACTGCTGAATATAGAGTTGAAGGAGCCTTGCGTTCTGAAGTGCAGCAGAATATTAAGAGATTGATGGATATTGGTTCCTATCGTGGTGTAAGACATCGTAAGAGTTTACCTGCAAGAGGACAAAGAACTAGAACTAATTCCAGAACCAGAAAAGGTAAAAGAAGAACGGTTGCCGGTAAGAAAAAAGCACCATCTAAGAAATAATATTTGACAATACGGAGATTTAAGAATTGGCTAAAACTGTAAAAAAAGTTAAGAAAAAAACACACGTTGATTCCAACGGTGTAGCACATATAAAAGCAACTTTTAATAATGTTCTTGTTACGATAACTGATATTTACGGAAACACTGTTTCCTGGTCATCAGCGGGTAAGAACGGATTTAAAGGATCAAGAAAAAATACACCATTTGCTGCACAGGTTTCAGCAGAAGCAGCCGCCAAAGAAGCATATGATTTGGGAATGAGAAAAATCGAAGTTTTTGTTAAGGGACCTGGTTCCGGAAGAGAAGCAGCGATAAGAGCATTACACACTGCTGGTTTAACAGTCTCATCTATTAAAGATGTTACACCAATTCCTCACAACGGATGCAGACCACCTAAGAAAAGAAGAGTTTAAAATATTGGAGATTCACTAAATGGCAAGATATACTGATTCAGTTTGTAAATTATGTAGAAGAGAAAGACAAAAGCTTTTCCTTAAGGGACAGAAATGTTTTACGGAAAAATGTCCTATCGAGATAAGAAACTATCCTCCAGGACAGCATGGATTATCTAGAAGATCTAAGGTATCTGAGTATGGAGTACAGTTACGAGAAAAACAAAAAATAAAAAGATCATACGGATTGTTAGAAACTCAATTTAGAAATTATTTTGAAAAAGCTGACAGCCAAAAAGGCAGAACCGGTGAAAATTTAATTAAACTGCTTGAAAGACGTTTAGATAATGTTGTTTTCAGATTGGGATTTGCATCATCCAGAAAACAAGCAAGACAGCTTATAAATCACAGACACATTATTGTTAATAACATTCTTGTTGATATTCCAGCATATTTATTAAAAGCTGGTGATGTTATCCAAGTAAAAGAAAAAAGCAAAAAATTAGATGCAATTCATAATTCACTAAAAAGAGTAAAAGATAACACATACGGCTGGCTTACTGTTGATAAAGCCACACTTTCCGGTACTTTTGTTCAGATTCCGGAAAGAGCAGATGTTCCATTAAATGCTAATGAACAATTAGTAGTTGAGCTTTACTCAAAATAAAATTTTTAATTAGAATAAGATAGAGGATAATAATGAGTGTATCATCTTTAAAGATGCCAGAAGCTGTTGTTCTTGATGAAGCCAATTACACAAACTCGTTTGGAAGATTTACATTGCAGCCGCTGGAAAGAGGTTTTGGTGTTACTTTAGGCAACTCACTTCGCAGAGTGCTTTTATCATCTCTGCAAGGTGCTGCTATAACTTCTGTTAAGTTTAGCGGTGTGCTGCACGAGTTTACTACGATTGAAGGAGTTGTTGAGGATGTTTCAGAGATTATATTAAATCTCAAACAAGTTAGAATGAAGTTTCTTTCAAAGAAACCGAATAAAATTGATCTTTCACTTTCTGGATCCGGTGTATGGACTGCTGGTGATATTCAAAAAGCAGGTAATGAAGTTGAAATATTAAATCCAGAACTGCACATTGCAACCCTTAACAAAAGTGCTAAACTTGATATTGAAATTAGAGTTGGCAAAGGTGTTGGTTATGTTCCAGCTCAGGAAAATATTGTTGCCGATCAAACTATTGGTGTTATTCCAATTGATTCTATTTTCACTCCAATCAAAATAGTTAAATATGATGTTGAGAATGTTAGAATCGGTGATAAGAATGATTTTGAAAA
>JBDTRQ010000274.1:0-2378 GCA_039931535.1 Ignavibacteriota bacterium | reverse complement strand
GTTTCCATCCTGTGAATATTCAATTCCCTTTTGCTTCCATAGATTAATTATTTTTTCAACAACTTCTGTTTGATCAGCAACAAGTTTTAAATGCTGAAAAACTTTTAACAACGAAAAGAAACTTAATCCAAGTGAGTAGCGCGGTTGAAATCCTGTTTGAACTTTTACTATAGAAATATTTTTATTTTTTGCAATCACTTCAACTTCTCCGCCGGTTGTAATACAAACAATTTTACATCCAATTTCAATCGCTTGTTTTAAAGATGAAATTGTTTCCTCAGTATTTCCGGAATAAGAAGATGCAATGAATAAAGTTTTTTTATTTGCAAACTTTGGCAAGTTGTAATTTCTATTAACTACAATTGGAATTGAAACTTCATCATTCAAAAAGTTTTTTATTAAATCTGCACTGATTGCAGAGCCGCCCAATCCGCTTATAACGATGTTTGATAATTCGGATGAATTTATTCCATCGATAATAAAATTATTGCTCCACGCAAACTCAACTTGTTTATAAGTATTTATTAAAACATCAAATTGATTCTGTGGATCATACTTTGCAGCATATTCTTTTATCAGCATTAAATAATATTCCTTGTTCTTGTTATGTTATTGTCATCAAAAAACTTTTTAACTTTTTTCTGTATTTCAATTTCAGTTTTACACTTTAAACATTCCTCTGCTAATGCTTTAGCTTTTTTAAATTCAAAATCGCGAATAATTCTTTTTGCATAAAGTATTGTATTAGGACTCATGCTTAAAGAATCCAATCCTAATCCAACCAGCAATGGAATAGCTAAAGTATCAGCTGCCATTTCACCACAGATGCTTATGGGAATTTTGCTATGCTTTGCAGCTTCTACAATGTGATAAATAGTTCTGATAACAACAGGACTAAATTCCTGATAAAGATCAGAGACCAAATCGTTACCACGATCAACAGCCATCATATATTGTATCAAATCATTTGTGCCGATACTGATGAAATCAACTTCATCTGCATATTCCTTAGCCATTACCGCAGCGGAAGGAACTTCAATCATAATTCCAATTTTAATTTGATTATCAAATTTTATTTTTTCTCTTTTAAGATCGCTTTTACATTCGTGAATAATATCCTTTGAACGCCAAACTTCATCAAGAGTAGAAATCATAGGAATCATAAACCGAATATTTTTATTTTCACTTGCGCGCAGCACAGCACGAATTTGCGTTCTAAATAACGACTCATTCTCCAAAAGAAATCGTATCCCGCGTAAACCTAAAAATGGATTTGGCTCTTTGTAATCACTTATATTAAACTTATCACCACCAACATCAAATGCTCTAATGGTAATAACTTTAGGATACATCCTTGACGCAAGCTTTGAATATATATTTGTTTGTTCATCTTCCTCAGGAAAAAAACCAAGTTCATTTAAAATTTGTTCCGATCTGTATAATCCAATACCAGAGGCATTGCTTGTAACTACGACATCAATCTCACCTGTAACATCTACATTTGCTTCTAACTTTATTTCTTTTCCATCCAACGTAACAGCAGGCTGATCTCGTAACTCTTCTAATCCCTTTTGAATTTCCAGCAGCTTCTTTTGTTTTTCAGTAAAGAAATTTATTTGTTCTTCAGTTGGATTTGTAATTATATAACCATGAAATCCATCAACAATAACTGTATCACCATCTTTAATTAGCTCTGTTGCGTTATGAGTTCCAACAACTGCGGGAATGTTTAACGATCGCGAAATGATTGCTGCGTGTGAAGTCAATCCGCCGTGATCCGTTACAAATGCTAATGCTTCTCGTCTTGAAAATAAAAGTGTATCAGCAGGAGTCAAAAATTGGCTGATAACAATTAATTTAGTTTCAATTTTGGATTGCCATCTTTTCTTTTGCAGATTTCTTATGATACGATTTTTAATATCTTCAATATCGTGCGCACGTTCTTTCATATAGGATTCGTGCGATATTATCATCAACTCTTGATATTTAGAAATCTCATTAGCAACAATATACTCCGGCTGAATTTTTTCTTTGTTAATTCGATCTTCAATATTTTGAATTAAAATTGGATCATCAAGAATCATTACCTGAGCTTCAAAAATTGCAGCACGAACTTCATCCATCTTTTCGCGCGCAAATCCAAATATTTTATTCAATTCTTTTTTTGAATGACGCAGAGCCTCACGAAAATTTTCTATTGCTTCATCAACATCTGTTATCGGCGCTTTGCTTATATCAAGTTTTTCTTTTGCAAAAAGATAAACCTGCCCAATAACAATTCCGGGTGCTGCAGCAATACCTGCAATTTTATTTTCAGAGTTTTTGTAGATGTCCTTAAATGATTTCATAACTCGTCAAATCCCCTTTCAAAGTATGCT
>JBDTRQ010000273.1:0-5235 GCA_039931535.1 Ignavibacteriota bacterium | reverse complement strand
ATTCTAACTCCCGTTTCACGATTTGATTGACCAGGCTGAATAAAAGTTCTTCCGATGTAATGGCTTCTAATTAAACCGATTTCTAATCTTGAATCAATTCCGTCTTTTTCTAATTGGTTTGCATAGCCTAAAGCCGTTGTGTTAGAACTATCAGGAACACTTATTACATAAACTCTTTCACCATCGGGATCAGTAACAGGATGTTTGCGCGCAAGTTCCTTCCCGAGTCTGCGTCGCATTTTATCTACGTTGTGCCCAAAGATAAAACTATCAGGTCTTGAAAAATAAATGTACTCAAACACACAATATTTTTTTAGTTCCGGATTTCCATTTATTCGAAATGATTTTATTTCTTTTGTTTGGATTGATTCATCATCAATTACAATTAATTCTCCCGGCTGCACTTCCCGTAAAAACTCAGCGTGTTGAATATCAAAAGCACAAGTTTCAGATGCTACTAAAAAAGCATCATCTAACTTTCCCAAAGCTAAAGGTCTAAATCCTAATGGATCGCGCGCTGCAATTAATTTATCATCTGTTAAAATTACTACGCAATAAGCGCCTTCAATTCTTCTAAGCGCTTCAAGAATCTGATCAATTTGATTATCAAGTTTACTTCGTGCAATCAAATGTAAAATTACTTCTGTATCGCTTGTTGTTTGAAAAATTGCACCTTCATTAACAAGTTCTTCTCTAAGTTCTTTAGCGTTGGTAAGATTTCCGTTATGCCCGATTGCAAGATTACCCATTCGGTAACTAACCATAAACGGCTGAATATTTTTTCTTGATTTTGCAGATCCGGTTGTGGAATATCTATTGTGTCCGATTGCAGAATTTCCTATAAGCGGATCAGTAAGTAAATCGTGATCAGCAAAAACCTCAGAAACTAATCCTTCACCTTTTACAATATTAAAATGTGCGTGATTATCACCATTGAAAGATCGAGTTACTATGCCGCTTGCCTCTTGCCCGCGATGCTGTAAAGCGTGTAAGCCGTAATACGCTTGTGCAGATGCTGTATCGGAACCATAAATACCAAATATTCCACAATAAGAAATCGGTTTATCTTCTTCGTAATTCATATTTTTTCAGTTGATTTTGTTGCTAATAAATTAAAGTCAAAGTTAAGTATTCGAGAATATTTTATGAAATGTTTTTTAAGAGCTCGCTTTTCAATTTGGATAAGCAATTTATTGAGTTCACATAATTTATTTTGAAAAAGAAGCAGCTAAATGCTTTATCTAATTAACTCCTCTGCCCATATTTTGAATCTCTCAAAATGTTTTTTCAAAGCAGTTATATCTTTTTTGGAATAAATTTCTCCATTATATGATACAACATTTTTATGATCAATTATTTTTTCCAAATGATTTAAGGCATTTCTGTTTCCCGCATTTTTTGGTATGACTTCATTTAATAATGCTATTATTTCATAATGGTTTTCACCGCTGCATTTCTTAGATGAATATTTAATCGTAACTGCATCACTAAAAGCAATTGCAGAATGAACAAGTAGCACTCCTGAAGCATTATAGTATTCAAATTCTTCGGCTATTTCTGCTCCTTTATAAAAATTATCAGCTACAGATCTAAATTTTTTAAAATTAATAGATGGAACTTCTTTACGTGAAATCTTTTTAACCATTTTGTAATTCCTTTAATGTTTTTCCGCATATAACTTTACCATCTTTTAAGATATCAGCCATAGGTGCTTTCTTTTTTTTAGCTCTTTCTGCAAAATTCTTCATCGAGATAAAATATGGTGCTAAGGTAATTCCGTATTTAGTATTAAGGTTTTCTCGTAGTTCACTTATTGAATTTTCTGCACTTTCTTTACTAATTTTATATACAACACAAATATCAAAATCACTTTTATAATTATCTTCGTGTCTTGCCACACTTCCAAACAAAATTACACTCTCAGAATATTTACATAAGCCTGTTTTAATATCCTTATTTATATTTGATAAAAAATTTTTTTCAACTTCAAATATATTTGCAACTATATTTTTATTTAAATAATGCTGCCTATTGAGTGTAAAACTGTATGCTTTTCCGGCAACTTCTCGGTTCACTAATTTGAGAACTTCTAGATTATCTAATGCCTTGAGAGCGGTCCTATGTGTTTGCCCGGTTTGCCTTGCTATTTCTCGACCTGTTATTCCTGCTTTCCTTTTACTAAGTTCTCGTAAAATAACGATTATTGCTGGCGATATAAATACTTTGTCAAGCACTTTGTTCACTATCATTTCAAGTCCTCTATCAATTATTTTTATTTTCTATGGATACTAATATATCCATATGGATACGATTGTACCCACAAAATTATCACCTAATAAAAAATAATGCAATAATTATGAGAGTACTATTTTTATTGGAAAATCAAAAATTTAAAATAAAATTCTACAAGCTTTTTTATTAAAATAAGCTGTAATTTTGCATAAGTAATTTACGCGGAGAAATCATTATGTCAATCGAATCAATAAATTCATTCTTAAAATTAAAAAATATTGCTGTTATTGGTGTCTCAATATCAACTAAAGGATTCGGTGTTGTTGTCTATAATCAATTGAAAGATGGTGGTTACACTGTTTTTGCTGTAAATCGTAAAGGGGGATTTAGTAACAACATAAAATTATATAATTCACTTGCTATGATTGAAAACAGAATTGATGGCGTTATTACTGTGGTACCGCCTTCTGAAACCGAAATTGTTGTTCAGGAAGCAAAAGAATTAGGAATTAAAAATATCTGGATGCAGCAAGGTTCAGAATCGAAAAATGCAATCGAGTTTTGTGAACAAAATAAAATCAATTATGTAGCTAAAGAATGTATTTTGATGTTCGCTGGAACTGTAAAATCAATACACCGTTTTCATCGCTTTATAAATAAAATAACTGGTAAATTTCCAAAAACAGAAACACCACAATAAGTGCAATAATGGAGAAATGGTTTGTTGGAAATATGGAATTAAATTCTATTCCATTACTCCAAAACTGCATTATTCCTTTTCATAATTACTCACCTAAAAATTCATCAATCGCTGTTCTGCAAAGTTCCATCTCACAAGTAACTGCAAGATGCCCACAATTATTATTAAGTAATAGTGTTTTAGCGTTTAGAAATCCTGCAAACTTTTTTGTTTCGATTGGATTAACCAACAAATCAGTTTCTGAAATAATAAAAAATAATTTTGCAGTGATATGCTTTGCAGTTTCTTCCATCGAATTATGGAATGAAGAATAAATATTATGTTTTAATATTGCTTTAACTTGTGAGTAATAATCATCAAGTGTAAATGTTTTCGAATAATCTTTATCAAAACTTTTTAAGTAAGATTCAAAATCTTCCGGTTTAATTTTATTTACCAAATAATCCGGAGTTCTGCCTAATCCCGCCATTAGCATTGCAAGAGTTTTTTTTGTCTCCTGTTCGCTAACTCCATACCTTTTATCTGTTTCGATAATATTTAATTGTGTATTCAACATAAGTAAATCAAAGCTGCTTAATTTTGGAGTAGTTACATAAGCAACTACTTTATCCATAAAACTGGGATATGCAACCGACCACTCTAAAACCTGCATTCCACCAAGCGAACCACCAACTGCGGCAAATAAATGTTTTAAACCAAAGTGTTCTATAACTAATTTATGCTGTGAGTTTACCATATCACGAATTGTTATTTCCGGAAAGGATTTAATCTTATACACATTATAATTTGATGGAGATGATGAAACACCGTTCCCAAGTGCATCAATAGCGATGATATAATATTTTGTTGTATCGATGAAAGTGTATTTCTGAATCAATGTCCCAACATCTTTTGTAATACCTTCAAACCATGTTGGAAAAATAATTGCATTCGATGAATCATTATTAAGTTTGCCAAAAGTTCTATATCCGATTTTACAGTTTTCAATTGTTTGTCCATTTACCAAATCTAAATTTCCAATCTCAGCAAATTGCTGAACTGATTGACTAAAAGTTATTGGCAGGATAAAATAAAAGACTAAAATCAAATGAATAATATTTTTTTCCATTGCGCTTTCTTAAATACCTTATAAATAATTGCAGTTAAATTTATAAATTTGATTTAGCATTAAGAAGAAATTAATAAAAGAAATTTAGGGTTTAGTATTATGAAATATTCAAATAAACTTTTGTTGTTTTTGATTTTATTATTTGTAATTAACAATAATTTGTTTCCACAGGTAATTGATGAAAATCAAAAATGGATTAAAGTTGCTGATAGTCTAAATTTTCCGGAAGGTCCAGCCTATGATGGAACATCAATATACTTTTCCAATTGTTATGGTGGTTGGATAGGAAAATTTAATAACTCAATAACTGATACTTTTATTTCAAGGTATGATGATTCCCTGTTAATTAAAAATACAAACGGTTTAGCTTTTGATAATAAAGACCATTTGTTTGTTTGCGAATATGGTTTTGGAAGAATTTTACAAATAAATAATAACGCAGGTATTAAAGTTTGCGCTGATGGATACGAAGGAAAAAGATTTAATCGCCCAAATGATTTAACAATTGATGAAAATGGAAATTTATTTTTTACCGATCCAAAGAGTTATGATAAAAACATTTTAGATGGAAGAATATTTTTTATTGATGCTAAAACACAAGAAGTTATTTTACTTGCCGATAGTCTTGCATTCCCAAATGGGATAAATATTTCTCCGATTGATAAAAAACTTTATGTGTGTGAATCAGCAAAACAGAAAATTGTTCGGTTTACAATCACAACTGATAATAGATTAATCAATAAAGAAGATTTTGTTGATCTGCCCGGCGGCGATCCAGACGGAATTGAATTTGATGAAATGGGAAATCTTTACGTTGCACATTTTGGTGGTAAAGCTGTTTATATCTTTTCTCCCAAAAGAAAGCTGCTGCAAAAAATCGAAACACCTGGCAACAAACCAAGTAATCTTGAGTTTGGAGATCATGATTATAAAACTCTATTCTTAACCGAAGATGAAACAAATTCTTTATATAAAATCAGAACTAACTTTACTGGTAAAAATATTTTGAATAAATAAATTACAGTATGCAAAAAAAATAAACCTCCAAGGTTTCAATAAAAAGTTTGGTGAAAATTAAAATTTTAGAAGTAAGAATCTTAAAACCTTGGAGGTTTTTATACCACCTGAATAAGTTGATTAGATTAAACTTTTATCATTATTTCGAATAGTTGAAAAGGAACAAAGAGCAGTTATT
>JBDTRQ010000272.1:0-1977 GCA_039931535.1 Ignavibacteriota bacterium | reverse complement strand
AATAATGATCCAACAGAAATATCAAACAGACTAGGCTGGCTTGATAGTGTTGAAGTTACAAGTAAATCATTAAATGAAATAAATTATTTTGTTGATGAAGTTAAAAAGGCAGGCTACACAAATGCTTTGTTAATGGGTATGGGAGGTTCATCACTTGCACCGGAAGTATTTAGATTAACATTCGGAGTTAAAGAAGGATATTTAGATTTGTCTGTAATTGATTCAACACATCCGGAAGTTGTTATGGATTACGCAAAGAAACTAAATCCAGCAAAAACCTTATACATTGTTTCAACAAAATCAGGAGGAACAGTTGAAACTATTTCATTTATGAAATTCTTTTATAACTATGCTTTACACATTTTAGGAAAAGAAGAAGTTGGAAAACACTTTGCAGCAATAACTGATCCCGGAAGTGGATTACAAAAAATTGCGGAAGAATTAAATTTTAGAAAAATATTTCTTAACGATCCAAACATTGGCGGAAGATTTTCTGCACTAACATTATTCGGCATTGTTCCCGCAGCTTTAATTGGTGTTGATGTTGAAAAGATTTTATCTATCGCAAAAGATGAAACAATCAATTGTAAAAAATCCGGAAATGATATTTCTGAAAATGCTGCGGCTATTACAGGAACAATAATCGGAACTTTAGGGCAAAAGGGAATCGACAAACTTACATTTATTATCTCACCAAATATTTCATTCTTCGGTGCATGGGTTGAACAGTTAATCGCAGAAAGTACCGGCAAAATTGGAAAAGGAATTTTACCTGTTGATTTAGAATCGATTGAATCACCGGAGTTTTATTCTGATGATAGATTGTTTGTTTATCTAAAATTAAAAAATGATAGTACTAACAGCGATAAAGTTGAAAAACTAAAATCTGCCGGATTTCCAATACTGGAATTTGAAATTGATAATATTTATGAATTTGGTAAAGAATTTTTCTGTTGGGAGTTTGCAACAGCCATTGCCGGATGGTTGATGAAGATTCAACCATTTGATCAGCCAAATGTTGAGCAGGCAAAAGTCGTTGCAAGAAAAATGATGAGTGATTATCAGCAAAAAGGAAAATTGCCTGAACTAAATGCGATTGTTGAAGAGAAGGGAATAAAGGTATATGGTGATTTTAAAGTAAAATCTGTTGATGAAGTTTTGCACACATTTCTTAATGATTGTAAAGGCGGTAAAAATTATGTTACTATTCAAGCTTATTTAGTCTCGGATAAAAAAACAACTGAAGCTTTACAAAAACTTAGAACTTCAATTCAGAAAAAATACAAAGTTGCAACAACACTTGGTTTTGGTCCCAGATTTCTTCACTCAACGGGTCAGCTTCACAAAGGCGATGCGGGAAATGGCTACTTCATTCAGTTTGTTTCTGATATAAAAGAAGATATCCCAATTCCAGAAAACCCGGGTGAAGAAAGTACATCAATAACATTTGGAATATTGATTAAAGCCCAGGTTTTAGGCGATAGACAAGCATTGTTAGATAACAAAAGAAAAGTTATTACAATTGATTTAGGAAGTGATGTTTTGGAATCGCTCTCAATTCTAAAAGTACAATAATTTGGATATTAAAAAATGATTGATAAAAAAAAATCTCCAAATCCAAAAAAACTTAGTAAGAAAAAACAAAAGGAATTAGAAGAGGACTTAAGAGATTTGAAAATATTTGAAGAACGGGCTAATGAACCGACAATTTCTTATGAAAAGGTTTTATTAGAATTGAAACGTGATGGTAAAATATAAACTTGATTTTGAGAAGTCAGTTAAAAGGGAATTACATTCTTAAGCAATAAACCGCCATTAACTATACACTTTGTTATGTGCTGTTTTTCTCTATCATACTTTGGGTTTATAAATTCCAATAGTAAACTAACCACGTAAGCCCAAGCATAGAAATACTGAATACTGTAAAGAAAATTCTTTTTCCTTTTGTCCACCAGCTAAGTTTCCAGGAAATAAGTG
>JBDTRQ010000271.1:0-8559 GCA_039931535.1 Ignavibacteriota bacterium | reverse complement strand
CGCACCCTTTTTAGCTATTTCAATTGCAAGTTGTATGTATGATTCATCTGCCAAAATAGTTACGACTTATATATTAGTATTTTTTTCTTCGTGAACTTTTGTGTCTTAGTGCCTTTGTGGCAAATCCTTTTGGGGGATAGAGAAATTTCTGCCACCAAAACCTGCCTCCCGCACAGGCAGGCACAAAGTCACTAAATTTTTTCGATTAATAATAGGCTGAAATCAAAATCAATCAAACTGTAATTCTTTAAAATTATTTTATACCCAAAATTTCAAACTCCAATAAACCGGCAGGAGCTTTAACCTGAATTCTTTGGCCTAACTTTGCACCCATTAAACCCTGTCCAACCGGAGAAGTAACTGAAATTTTTCCTTCTTGAAAATCAGCTTCTTCCGGTGAAACTAAAAGATACTCAACAATTTTTTTTGTTTTTAAATTTTTAATCTTAACTGTAGAAAGCAAATGCGCTTTATCTGTCGGCATTTTTGAAACATCAATAACTCTTGCACGAGAAAGTACACTTTCCATTTTACTAATTTTTAACTCAAATAATCCCTGCTCTTCTTTAGCGGCATCATACTCAGCATTTTCAGAAAGATCACCATGAGCACGAGCTTCGGCAATTTTGGCAGCCATTTTTTTTCTGCCGTTTGTTTTCATCTCCTGAAGTTCTTTTTCAAGCTCTATTAATCTTTCTCTTGTCAAATAAACAAAATTTTCAGTGGACATATTGAATCTCTGTTAGTTAATGATTTAAAAAAAATTGCCACCGTTCCGAGAAATCGAAACAGTGGCAGATCAAAAATAAGTATTGATTACTTGTATGTCAAGAATGGATTTTTATTTTAAAAGCATCATTTTCATTGTTTCTGAATAACCATCTGAATTTAATGTATAAAAATAAGTTCCGCTTGGCAGATTAGATGCATCAAAAGAAACCTGATGCGGACCGGCTTCTAACTCTCCATTAACAAGTGCGGCAACTTCTTTTCCAAGAACATCATAAAGCTTTAAAGTGGTAAATCCATTCTTGCCCAAACTAAATTTAATTGTTGTGCTGGGATTAAATGGATTTGGATAATTTTGAGTCAACGAATAATCATTCGGGAAAAGAAAAACATTTACAACATCCGAATATGAAAAATCTCCGTTAAAATCTACTTGCTTTAATCGGTAGTAAAGATTGGTTTGTGTCATAGCTGAGATATCATCTACGAATGAATAATTAGTTTGTTCAGTCGTTGTTCCTCTGCCTTCAGCAAATCCGATTGTAGCCCAATCTGTCTTGTTTGATTTCCTTTGGATTTCAAAACCGTGATTATTTACTTCTGTGGCTGTTGACCAGAGAAGATTAACATTTTGATTATTTAACTTTGCAGTAAATGAAGTTAATTCAACCGGAACGATGGTTGAATGAGTTTTTAATATCCAATTGTTCGGATCAAATACAATTGAAACAGGTTCACCATTAATCGCAACATTAAATTGCTGACTTGATGAGTTATTAAAAACAGTAACCGTTGTATCACCACTTGCTGTAAAAACTTTTATTTGAATCGGCATTGTAAAATAAGCCGGACTACTATTAACATCCTGAGTAATCAATAAAGATAAATTCCATGTATTACCACTGATTATATTTTTTGAAAACCAGGAATGATATTTGGGATAATTTTCTCCATAGATCCATTCCTGAAAAAAGTAACTTAAATCCAAACCCGAAACACTTTCTGCAATCGCTTGAAAATCTTCTGTTGTTGCAACTCCGTATCGAACAGATGGATCAACAGTATAAGTTCTTAAAATATTAAAGAAAGTTGAATCGCCAACAACACCTCTAAGCATATGTAATACAACACAGCCTTTTGAGTAGGTTCTGCTACCGTTAAATATTTGGTTAACGTTGCTAATATCCTGCACCCAAATAGAACCGACTGCATTTCTTGCGCTGCTCATTTCACTTGCAATGTAATTATCATAAGATGGTTTACCGTACCAGTTTTCATAAATTACACCCTCACCAAAAGTTGCAAATCCTTCGTTTAACCAGATGTGATGCCAATCTTTACAAGTTATATTATCACCATACCACATGTGTGCAAGTTCGTGTGCAATCAAACCATCACCAAAGCTAACCATTGATGATACAGTTTGATGTTCCATTCCACCCCCCCAGCCAAATTGTGCGTGTCCGTATTTTTCATTTATAAATGGATACTGACCAAATTGCTGCGAATAAATTTGAATCATACCAGGAGTTTTATTAAGCTGAGAAATATTTGAATTTAAATTTTCTGGATATAAAAAATGATTTATCGGCATTGAATCCGTTGGACTGTAATGATAATAATTTGTGTACTCAGAATAATTTGTTATCGCCATTGAAAGCAGATATGGAGCGATAGGATAACTGCTTTTCCATTTGTAAGTATGTGTCCCATTTCCGTTATCTAAAACTTCCATCAGTTTTCCATTTGATACTGCAGTTAGATTTGTACTAACTGTAATCCAAACATCTGCGGAATCAGCTTTATCGCCAGGAGTATCTTTTGCAACCCACCAATCTTTTGCGCCATACGGTTCACTTAAAGTCCAAATTGCAGGTGTTCCCTGGTGCGAAGAAAAAACAAAACTGCCGAAACCTGTTGAACCGGGTGTTCCGTGATAATAAACTAAGGTTGAAAATACATCTCCCTGGTTAAGCGTACTACCTAAAGATATGTTTAAAGTATTTGAACCTCTCGTAAACGAAGCCAGGTTACCATTTACAAAAACAGAATCAACATTTAAAGAATTTGCTAAATCAAAATAGATCCCAGTTACATTAAGTTCAACTATTACTGCTTTACATGTTGAACTTCCCGAAATTGTTTGTGCAGTTTGATTCACCGTTATATCAAGTTTATAATATTTAACATCATATTTTTGATCGCCGGGGTAATCAAAATCAGCAAATTTTTGTAATCGATTAAATTGTGCTGTCTTTCCGATAATGCATTGTTCGGCACCGCTTTGTGCAAAACCAAATCCCGTAATAAAAACTAAAAGTAGAAAAATTATTTTTTTCATTTACGTCCTATTAATGTTTAATGTGTTGTAGCTTAAAATAAATATAAGTTTACAGAATGCAAGGATAAAAATTGATGTTAATTAACTTCCTGTATTCTGCAGATTGATTTGAAATCGCAAAAGCGGCAAACTTTGTTTTCTCTATCTTCAAGTGTAGAAAGATTAAATTTGCCGTGCACAATTTTATCTACATAAGCTGGAATAAATTCATTGCAAATTTTTATCAACTCTTCGTTGGATTTTATTAGTTCATCTTCTTTTGGATTTCTTGAACTGCTTATATGAATTTTCTTTTCACCAAAATCTTTATTACTAAGTTTTAATGAATAGATAATTGCTGCGGCAGGATTAAACTCTTCTCTCAATTCTGCTTCAATCATTTTTTTGATGCATAAAGATAAAGCGGCAGTTGAAGCGATAATCCAGTTTCAAGTTCTTTTTTTGCGGGTCGCTTTCCGCTCAGCTTGTAATCGATAACTTTGTAAGTGTTTTCATCGGATTTAATATCAACTCTATCTATCTTACCTCGAACTTTAACATCGCCGATTAGCATTTCATTAACTTCATCCTCTTTTTGATTTTTAAATTTTCCAAAACTCATTTCAAAATATTCCGGTTTAAATCCTTCCGTATTATTTCGTTCTTCTTCCAAAAATTTATACAGGATTGATTTTTTTCTATTGCCTCCAATACCAAGAATTTTTTCTCGTTCAAAAAATATTAGCGATGAATTAATTCTAAGTTTATCAAGCTTCATTTCTGCAATATTAAAAATTATTTTTTCAATTTCTTTAAATATCCCATCACTGCAGTCTGATATTATAATTTGTTTTTCCTTTATCGTTTTATAAAACTCATAAAGAATTGAGTGAATTATACTGCCAAGCTCAAACGATTCTAACTCTTCATTCGGTTCTTCGATAGTTTCAAGTTGCAAAATTCTTTTTAGAAAATATTGGAAAGGACATTTTGCGTATTCCTCAAGCTGCGAAGCCGAATATTGTTTTTCCTTTTGTTCAGCAAGTTTAGTTTTTGCTTCATCAGAAATATTGATTGAAATATCCCCGGTGTACTCAGATTCGCCAAATGGATTTTCTAATCTTAGTTTATCTACACTCAAATCTTTTTTAAATTTATCAATATCAATTCCAAGTTTTGCAAATTCATCTTTGTCAATATCAGCATCCAAAGCCGCAGCATATTTCATCAACTCTGCTTTGCTGTAAACAAGATTTATATAATCTTTATTAGATTTTTCCGTTACGATAAAGAGCCGCTGCAAATCTTTTACAAAAGTAGAAGGAGTAAATTCCTTTTTCTCATCAGCAAAAGCATAAGATAGATAAAGCGTTTTTTTTACGCAGCACAAAGTTTGATAGAAATGATAACGATCCTCAAGTATGTGCCTGTATTCATCTTTTCTGTACGATCCGGATAAAAATATTTCAGGCTGGTAGCGTGTTGGAAATTCGCCATCAACTAAACCTCCGATAAATACATAATCAAAGTTTAAGCCGCGTATTTCGTTTACAGATGTTACAAGTACTCCGCTTGCATGTCTTTCTTTAATATTGTATCGCGTAAATTGAAGCGCCGTTTTTATTTGCAATAGAAAAAAACTTAACGGAAATTTTTTATCTGCACCGTTTTCATCAATCAGTAAATCAAAAAGTTCATCGAGTGTTTCAAGAAAAACTGTAATTGCTTTTACATTTTTTTCAATATACTGTTCGTGATCATTTATAATTCGTTTCGGTAAATCCAAGGTGTAAATAAGTTTTCGCAGTTCAGTTTTAAAATCATAAATAGATTTTTTTTCTTTAAACGGTTTTAATATATCAAATATTGATTCAATATCTTCGCTTGCTTTTTCATAAAACTCAATCGGTAAAAAGCGGTTGTCTTCATCATCATTCTTGAATTTTATTTCTTCAATAGTTCTGATTATTGAATCAAGCCAGTTTCTGTAACCGGAAACTATTTTAAGATTTGAAGAAACACGAAGTAGATTTGATAAATCAACTGAATTGATTTTAATCCATCTACCTGTCAGTGCTCTAAAAATATTTTTATAGTAAAAATTGTTTTCAAGTATTTCTAATAAATTTATCAGCGCTATTACAGGCTGAGATTCATTCAGTGCATATCTATCAGTTAAATTAAATGGAATTCCGTACTCATTAAATACATCACGTATAATTGCCGAGTGATCAGAAATCAAATTAAATACAACGGTAATCGAGTCAACATCAACATTATTTTTTGTGATAAGTGTTTTTATTTCTTTGGCAATTAATCTTATTTCTTCTTCAGGTGATTGAGCAGTAATTTTAATCGTTTCAATTTCACTTTGTCTTGGCGAATCATCTTCCTTCAATAAAAATAATTTTTCGCGTATTCTTTTTTGATAATCATTAAACTGAATTATTGATGTGTCTTCAACTTCAGCAAATCCTTTTGTCTTAAACTTTTCATAACAGCTATCAAGATGAGCAAATAAAGCAGGATTAAATCGGTAGTAATCAAAAATCACATAAAGTTCTATGCCTGCAATGTTAGCAGTATAATTAATAATATCAATTTCAGGTTGAGTGAATTCATCAAATCCATTTATTAATATTTTTTTAATTTCAGTAAACGATTTATAAAACCTTGTTTCAAAATCCTTCTTCTCCAACGCAAGCACTTCAGAATATACATCGCCTGTTTCATAAACTTTTAAAACTTTACAAAACAATAAATAATTTTTATAAACATTTGCGATATCAATCGCTTTTAATTTTTCTGAACCATCAAGTTTTTCTGATTCCGATAAAATTTGAGCGGGTAAAATTCCATTTAGCTTGTACTGTGATATTACATTTTTTATTCTGTCTAATGTTCCGCGCGGAATTTCATCTTTATAATTTGAAAAATATTTTAAATCTGTTTTCTTAAATGCTTTACTAAGCAATACTGCCGAAGCTGCTTCACTGAGAGATTTAAATCCATTAAATTCATTTGTTTGAAAAATTTGATTTACAAAAGTTTCAAAAGTGTGAAGATTAATTTTGGAAATTGATTTACTCGGTGAGCGAGTTATTAATTCTCTTTTTAAATATCTTATTTTTCGATTTGTAGGAACTATAATTAATAGTTCACCAAGTTTTTCCTGCTGGATAAACTCATTTATCAGCGCATCAGGATCTAATTTTTCAATTTTATTTTTGGATAAAATCATTTCTTGCTTTTACCAATTAGTAAATCTTTGTACGAAGCTCTAATTTCTTTTTTGTCGTGCAGCTTAAGTAAGCTCATCATTTCTGCGAATCTAATTTCAGCATCTTTTAATCCGTTTAAAACACGTGTTTCCAATTCTAAAAAATAACCTAAACCTTTAACATAATCCAAATGAATTCTCGTGTTATCGTAAAGGTACAATTCTCTTTTCTTGTTTACGATAACAAGTACATCCAAAAATCTTTTTAAATATTTATAGCCGTCTGTTTTTTCTATCTGTAAAAGATGATAATCGGACCAGCGCTTTTTTGATTTTTCATTTCTATCGTAAAAGATTAATGTCTGCGTTCCGTTTTCAATTCTAAGTTTTAAAATCCCTCTATCAACTTTGTAATAAATATCTTTTTGGATTAACAACTCTTCAAATTTGATTTTATTCTTTTTAAGAATGGATTTTATTTCTTTGTGCGATGATAGCTTTACTTTTATTTCAAGATTTTTTGACATTTATTTCTTCCTAAAAAATTTTTCTATTTTATTAAAAATTAAAAACGTTTAGATCAATTTAATATCACAACCTGATTGAAAATCTGCGTCCGTCAGTCTGAGCGGACCTGCCTGCCGGTAGGCAGGGACGAAGACGAACATTTAGATGTAAATCCATACATTAACCTGCCTATAGATTTTCCTGCTTTGCCCATCGTTCAACTTATTTTGCTTTTCATTCAACAAACAGGAGATAATCAATTTAGTTTATTGTTGAAAAAAATCATCAAACCTCCATTCTTCTAAAATAAATGATTAATAATTCCATTGATATTGTTGTATCAATAATTATTTTAATAACACGAAAATAATAAGATTAAAATATTGAACGAAATGAAATACCAAAAGACAATCAAATTTAAACTAAAATATTTAGCAGTCATTTGTTTATTTGCTGCGGCAATTCCAATTTCAAACAATTACGCACAAAGCATTGGTGAACTTGCACCTCCAAAACCTTTGGAAGTTTTTCCAACAAATTCATGGGGAATGGATATTATGTTTGGCGATGCAGGTTTTGGGCTTGGTACTTTTTTTAGAAAACAGCTTGATGTTAAATGGACAGCGTTTGCCGATCTTTCATTTTCAGAAACTAAAGATGATCGTGAGTTTGAATATTACGATTATTATACCAATACTTTTGTAACTGCATCAAAAAAGAATAGAATTTTTCAAGTACCAATTAACTTTGGTATGCAGTACAGGCTGTTTGAAAATACAGTTTCAGATAATTTAAGACCGTTCCTTTGCGCGGGCGTTGGACCAACTATATTGGTTACAACTCCTTACGAATTAGAATTTTTTAATTCATTCGGTAAAGCACAAGCAAAATATGCAGTGGGCGGATATGTTGGGCTGGGCGCAAACTTTGGTTTGGATAAATCTAGTTTAGTGGGAATAACTGTTAAATATTATTATTCTAAAATTCTAAAAGGCGGAGTTGAAAGTCTTTACGGAAATGAAAAAACTGTAATACAAGGGTTTTTTATAACACTTAATTTGGGGTTGATGTATTAGACTAAAAAAATTGCTAAAACAAATTTAAATAACCAACTACAAATCTAATTGATATTTAGGGGAACAAAATGAAAAATATAATATATGTTTTAATTGCATCTCTTTTACTAACTACTTTATCCTTCAGTCAGTCACACTCTCGACATCGAGAAATAAAGCAAATCGATATTAACCAAATTAAATCATCACTTAGTAATTTAGGGACATTAGGATTTGATCCAAATATAACGACCTGGGATCAATTAAGATTCAGAGATTATTTGACCGGAAGAGACTTAAACGGTACATCTATAGTATTCGATCAAGGCTTATGGATTCTTGGAAAAATAAATGGAGAAAAGCATGCAAGTGTTTCCGAGTGGAATACACATTTTTCCCCAGGTCCTATAATTAATGGGCAGGCGGCAATGCTATATAATCCATCGGATTCATCAAGATATACAATTTATAAAATTACTAAAGGGGATGATTACAATAATCCTGATTATGCTAACTGGCCAACAGATTTTGGAGCTCCTGTTGATAATAATGGCAAACCTTTAATAAAAGGTGATCAAAACTTATGGACGGCATTTAATGCTGCAGATTCAACCACATTAAATTATTGGCAATGGTTTCAACCAAATAATTACTTGAAATTGCTTCCTATAGAAATTCAACAATTAGCATTTGCAAGAGCTGGAGATAAAAAGGATAATGAAGATATT
>JBDTRQ010000270.1:0-9495 GCA_039931535.1 Ignavibacteriota bacterium | reverse complement strand
GTGGCACTGGAAATTCAAAATTGCTAAAGTCAACAGATGATGGAATTAATTGGACTCAAATTAATAGCAGTTTCACTTCCATAAATGATTTAGATGTGAACGGGATTGTTTTATATATAAATCACACAACGCCGTATTTTTCAACTGACCTTGGCGAAACTTGGACTCAAATTAATCTTGCGGGCGGGCCTAATTCTTTTCAAAAGATAAAAGTTGCGAATGGATATTTTTATGGGGCGGGAGGCGGTTCTGTAGGGAAAAGTATTTACCGTAAAAATTTAAGCAGTATTGTAAATATTGAAGTTCAAGAATATTTGTTACCAGTTGCGTACGATTTGCTCCAAAATTATCCTAACCCTTTTAATCCGAGTACGAAAATTAGTTGGCAGTCACCAGTAGGTAGTCATCAAACATTAAAGATTTATGATGTGCTTGGGAATGAAGTGGCGACATTATTAGATGAATATACAGAAGCGGGCAGATATGAAATAACATTTGATGCTTCCAGATTAGCGAGTGGAATCTATTTTTACAGATTGCAGGCGGGACAATTTATTGAGACACGAAAGATGATATTATTGAAATAAATTTTTGTATTTTTGATATGTGGTTAGCAGGAAGTCCTCCCCCAAGCTTCTTGTTAACACAAAGCCCTGCAGCTTCGGTTGCAGGGTTACTTATTTAATGGGGTTTGTGAATGAGACATTAGCTTTGTGAGATAATCTTTTAGACTATCTAAATCTAGTCTGTATTTGAAGCAGATCTCTACATATAGAGTTTAATATGAAATCAGTTTAGATTAAATTTCTGTATGCAAACAGAAATTTTAATTGCACCAATTGGTTATCTCCAATCAAATCTAAAACAACGATACGAAACTCCGCGCCAGGGAATATTAGCAAAAGACAGTAAAGCAGTAATCCATCTAAATCCAAAACAAAATTTTGAACAAGCAGTAAAAGATTTAAATGGATTTGATAGGGTTTGGATTATATATCAATTTCATCTTAACAAAAACTGGAAACCGCTTGTAACTCCACCGCGGCACACAAGAAAAAAAGTTGGAGTATTTGCAACACGTGCACCATACAGACCAAATCACATTGGATTAAGCTGCGTTAAATTAGATAAAGTTGAAGGATTAAAAATTTTCATTTCAGAATCTGATATACTGGATGGCTCACCAATACTTGATATTAAACCTTATTTACCTTATTCAGATTCTTTTCCGGATGTTAAAACCGGTTGGGTAAAAAGCAGTTTAGAAAATATTTTTGATGTTAAGTTTAATCCTAAAACAAAAAGGTTTGCTGAAAAATTAAAATCAGAACAAGATGTAAATTTGTTTGATTATTCCCGTGTACAGCTTGAGTTTAATCCAACTGATACAAGAAGAAAAAGAATTTCACATTCAACAAAAAAATCCACGGAAGAAAATCAATTCTTGTTAGCTTATCAAAAGTGGAGTATCATTTACAGTGTTGATGAAATTAATAAATTGGTTAAAATAACTGATATCAAATCTTAAAAAAAAAGGAAACAACTATGAAATATCTTTTTTATACACTCACACTTTTTATGTTATTGAATTCATCAATTCTCACACAAGCAGACAATCAAACAAAAACATTACTCATCCGCTGTGACGATATGGGAATGTCTCATGCAGTAAATACCGCCTTTAAAGAACTTATAGAAACAGGTTTAGTTTTTTCTGCATCTGTAATGTTTCCTTGCCCTTGGTATCAGGAAGCTGTTGATCTTCTTAAACTGCATCCTGAAATAACTGTTGGTATTCATCTAACTTTAAATGCTGAATGGAAAAATTATAGATGGGGTCCTATCGCGGGCAGAGACAAAGTTCCTTCACTTGTTGATAAAGATGGATATTTCTTTCCTTCACGTGCAACATTTTTTGCGAATAACCCTAAGGCGGATCAAATAGAAATTGAATTGCGTGCACAGATTGAGAGAGCAATTAACAGCGGAATAAAAATTTCTTATCTTGATTATCATATGGGAACCGCAGTTGAAAAACTGGAACATCGTGCGATTGTAGAAAAACTTGCCAAGGAATATGGATTAGCAATCTCACGTTATTTTGGAGAAGTTGATCTTGAAAGTATGTATGCAATAGACATTGAAAAGAAGGGAAAACATTTAGATAGTCTTATTAGTAAGATTGAAATTGGCAAAATCAATTTACTTGTATGCCACATTGGTAAAGATTATCCCGAATTGCAAGCTATGATAGATATGAATTCATTTGGTCTTAGTGAAATGAGTAAGCATAGAGAAGCAGAATTAAGTGCACTTTTATCAATAAAGCAGCAAAACAAATTCAAGAAAAATAATATCAAACTTATTAACTATAGTGATTTATTAAATGAAATTGGGTTGGATAAAATGAAATCACCTGTTGAGTCAGGTTATTGAATTCAGTAGTACTATTAAAAACATAATCAAACTCTTATTAGTTATAATTAATTATTGTTAATTATGGTTCAATATTTTGCTATTCTTTTATATTTTTGTTCAACAATTAAGAGGATTAAAATGAAATACAGGAAACTTGGTAATTCAGATGTAAGCGTTTCGGAAATTAGTTTGGGATGCTGGACGATGGGTGGACTTAATTGGGTTAACGGAACTCCAAACGGATGGGCAAATGTTGATGAAAAAGAAATTGCTGAAGCAATAAATTATGCAATCGATCAGGGTGTAACTCATTTTGATAACGCTGATGTTTACGGTAACGGTAAGGCAGAAAGAATGCTTGCACGGATACTTGGTAAGCGTTCAAACAATTTTGTTATCGCTACAAAAATTGGATGGTTTCCCGGAACCGCTGAACATGCTTATGAACCAAAACATATTCGCCATCAGTGCGAGCAATCTTTGATAAATCTTAAAAGAGATTACATTGATATTTACTATTTCCATCACGGAGATTTTGGAGAGAATGATAAATATCTTGATGATGCAATTGAAGTAATGCACAAACTCCGCGATGAAGGTAAGATAAGATTGATTGGGCAATCTGCTTATAGTCATGATGATTTTGTAAAGCTAATTCCAAAAGTAAAACCTGATGTTATTCAGAGTTCTGCAAGCGCACTTGATGATAAATTTGTAAAAGATGATTCTCCAACGAGAAAAATGCTGGATGAATATAATGTATCGTTTGTTGCCTTTGGACCTGTTGCTCAAGGGTTACTGCTTGGTAAATATCATCCCGGCAATCCGCCGCAGTTTGAAGCTGGAGATCATCGTGCAAACGCAGAAAGATTTAAACCCGAAAATCTTGCAAAGCTTGAACCAAAAATTGAGAAAATGAAAAATAAATTTGGTCCTTCAAATCAGGAGCTATCTCGAGCGGCATTGCAATATCTATTGCATTATAAACAGGTTGGATCTGTTATCCCGGGATTTAGAAATCTTGATCAGGTAAAATCTAATTTGAGCGGGATGGATAATCCGCTTACACAAGATGAGTTTGATTTTATTAAACAGATTTTTATAGAATAATATTTTTTTTCACAAATGGATTTTTATCATGAAAAGTTTTACAATTTATTTGCTATTCCTGTTAACAATTCTAACATCCGTTAGAACATTATCACAGACTATGGAAAATGAAATCAGCATAATCCCTAAACCCAAAAGTATTGTTGTAAATGAGGGCACATTTAATCTTACTGCCGATACAAAAATATATTATGATCAGTACTCAAAAAAAGTTGCTGATTATTTAGCCGAAGTTCTTAATCCGGCAACCGGTTTTAAATTAGAACCAACTATTTGGAATGGCAGAGTTGAAACAAATTCAATAATTCTTTCTTTAAATTCTTCCTCGAATGATTTTGGAAAGGAAGGTTATACTTTAATTGTAAATTCATTTAATGTTATGATTGAAGCAAGTGAGTTGAATGGATTGTTTTATGGTGTTCAAACACTCCGCCAACTTTTTAATCCATATATTAATTCAGTTGCAGAAGTTAAAGGAATTGATTGGAATTTGCCCTGCGTTGTTGTGCTTGATAAACCCGAGTTTGTTTGGCGCGGACTTAATCTTGATTGCTGCCGCCACTTTATGACCAAAGAATTTGTAAAAAGATATATCGATCTTTTAGCTTATCATAAATTTAACACGCTTCATTGGCATCTTACCGAAGATCAAGCATGGAGAATTGAAATAAAAAAATATCCCGAGCTTACGACTAAAGGTGCGTTTAGAAAATATGATGACGGCTCTGTTTATGGCGGATTTTATACTCAAGATGATATAAGAGAAATTGTTGCTTTTGCAGAAAGCAGATTTATAAATGTTGTTCCGGAAATAGAAATGCCGGGTCATACAACTGCTGCTATTTCTTGCTATCCGGAAATTTCCTGCACTGGGGGACCATTTGAGGTTGGAACTCTTTGGGGAATTTATTACGATATTTATTGTGCTGGTAATGAAAAGACATTTCAGTTTTTAGAAGATGTTATTAGTGAAGTTGTGGAATTATTTCCCGGAAAATATATACACATTGGCGGCGATGAAGCGCCAAAGAGGCGATGGGAAAATTGTCCGAAATGTCAGGCAAGAATCAAATCGGAAAATTTAAAAGATGAACACGAACTGCAAAGTTATTTTACAAAACGTATGGAAAAATTTATCAACTCTAAAGGAAAACAAATTGTTGGATGGGATGAAATTCTTGAAGGCGGTCTTGCACCTGAAGCAACAGTTCAATCATGGCGCGGATTAAAGGGCGCGATCGATGCTGCAAAACAAGGGCATGATGTCATAGTATCGCCGACAACCAATTGTTATCTTGATTATCCGGTTGATGTTACAGATATGGAAAAAGTTTATCTATTTGATCCCGTACCTGAAGAATTAACATTTGATGAAAGAAAATATGTTCTTGGAAGTGAAGGAAATATGTGGAGTGAATATGCACCGCAAGAATCAATTGATGATAGATTATTTCCAAGAATGCTTGCTTTATCCGAAGTCGTTTGGACTTATCCTGCTGAAAGAAATTATGAAGAGTTTAGTCAGCGTGTGCAAAAGCATTACGATAGATTAGATATTCTTGGAGTTAATTATGGCTTGGAAACAAAACCGTTTGAAATTACTAAGGAATATAATTCTCAATCAAGTGTTTTTGATGTTCAAGTTAAACAGCTTCAAAGGGATGTTGATTTGAAAATTGGAACTTACGGCGATGCATTGTCGATTAATCAAAAGGATGATCAATTTAATTTTGCAGTTGATAAATCAAACTCGATTCTAATTTTTAGTGAACGAAACAATAAAAAAGTTGGTAAAACCTTTGTGCATGGATTTACGTTTAATAAAGCAACAAGAAAAAAAGTAAAACTAACTTATCCTTACAGTGAAAAGTACTCTGCTGGTGGAATTGAAGCTTTAACTAATGGATTGCGCGGTTCAGATAGTTTTCGTGATGGTGATAAATCGTGGCAGGGTTATCAGGGAACTGATTTTGAAGCTGTTGTTGATCTGGGTGATATTTCAAGTGTTAAAAATATTTCTGTCGGATTCTTTCAAGCTTCATCATCTTGGGTTGTTTTTCCAATGTACATTGAGTTTTATCTGTCTGATAACGGAATTGATTTTGTTAATGCCGGGAAAGTTGAAATACCATCATCGTTAAGGAATCCAAATTGGTTACAAAAAGATTATAGCGTTGCATTACAAAATTCAAGTGCAAGATTCGTTAAAATCTTTGCAAAAAATTATGATGCACTTCCACCTTGGCATCCCGAAGCAGGCGGAAAGCCATGGCTAATGGTTGATGAAATAATTGTTGAATAATAAGAATGAAAACTGCAATTGTAATCGGCGCAACTGGATTAGTTGGAAGCTTTATAACTCAGAAGCTTTTGGATGATGATAGATATTCAAAAGTAAAAGTATTTGTAAGAAATTCTTTAGAAATTAAACATCCAAAACTTGAAGAACATATCGTGGATTTTGAAAAACTGGATTTATGGAAAGATGAAATTGAAGGTGATGAACTTTATTCCGCTTTAGGCACAACAATTAAAAAAGCCGGAAGTAAGGATGCGCAATATAAAATTGATTTCACTTATCAGTACGAAACTGCAAAAGCAGCCTCTGAAAACGGAGTTAAGAATTATATGTTGGTTTCATCTGCAGGTGCAAATTATAAATCAAGTAATTTTTATTTGCGTACTAAAGGAAATCTTGATGAAAAAGTTCAACAACTTAACTTTGAAAAAATCAGAATATTCAGACCATCAATACTTGTTGGCTTACGAAGTGAAAAAAGATTTGGTGAATCAATAGGGATAAAAATAGCCGAAACAATTACTAAAATTATTCCGGCTTTAAAAAAATATAAACCGATTGATGCATCATTAGTTGCCGAAGCAATGATAAAAACTGCAAATCGAAACTCAACAGAAAAATTAATTATTTATCAACCACTGCAAATATTTAATCTTGTTTAATTACTATTGAGTTTTCCAAGATTAAATCTTTTTCTATCGTTAGTATCTAAATAAAGTTTTCTCATTCGTATTGATTTTGGAGTTACCTCAACCATTTCATCATCTTCAATATATTCTAATGCTTCTTCTAACGAAAATTTAATTGCAGGAGTTATCTTAACAGCCTTATCAGATCCTGATGCACGCATATTAGATAGTTTTTTACCACGCTGCACATTTACTTCGATATCATTTTCTTTAGTGTGCTCACCAATTATCTGTCCTTTATAAACTATATCGCCCGGATTAATAAAAAACTTACCTCTGTCTTGTAAACCATCAATTGCGTAAGCTGTTGATTGCCCTTCTTCCATAGAGATAATTACACCGCTTTTTGTTGATCCAATCGATCCTTTAAAAAATTCATACTGATAAAATCTGTGGTGCATCACCGCCTCACCCTGTGTGGCAGTAAGTACTTTTGTACGTAAGCCCATTATTCCGCGTGATGGAATATGAAACTCGATCTTGTTCATTTTGCCTCTATTTTCCATCTTCATCAATTCACCACGCCGCTGCCCAATTAACTCGATAACCTTTCCAGCAAACTCAGCAGGTACATCAACGATCATTACTTCGATTGGTTCTGCTTTTCTATTTTCTATTGTTTTGTAAATTACCTTTGGTTCGCGGATCTGTAATTCATAACCTTCGCGGCGCATATTTTCGATAAGGATTGATAGATGTAAAATTCCTCTACCGGAAACTCTATAAGCATCAGGCGATGCTGTTTCCTGAACACGCAGTGCAACATTGTGTTCAAGTTCTTTATATAACCTATCACGTATTTGGCGTGATGTAACAAGTTTTCCTTCACGTCCGTAAAAAGGAGAATTGTTTACTGTAAATGTCATACTTATAGTAGGTTCATCAATAGAAATTAATGGAAGCGGCTCCGGATTTTCAGTATCAGCAAAAGTATCACCAATATCCACATCTTCTATTCCTACAACTGCACAAATATCTCCGCAGGAAACTTCTTCAACTTCAAGTCGATCAACTCCTTCAAAAACAAAAAGTTGTTTTATAGAAATTGGATGTATTGTCCCATTCCTTTTTATGATTGAAAGTTTATCTGCTAATTTTAATTTTCCTCTAAAAACTCTACCTATACCTATTCTTCCCACATAATCATTATAATCTAAAGTCATTATCTGCAATTGTACAGAACCCTGATTTGTTGGGGGAGCAGGAAGATCATCAATTATGCAATCAAGTAAAGGAGATAAATCTATTCGCTCGTCTTTTAAATTCTTTACAGCCCAGCCGTTACGCCCACTTGCATAAATGATCGGAAAATCAAGCTGGTCTTCGTGTGCATCAAGTTCGATAAACAAATCATAAATTTCATCAAGCACTTCAACTGGTCGGTTATCAGGTCGATCGACTTTATTTATAACAACTATCGGTTTTAAGTGGAGCGCTAATGCTTTTTCAAGAACGAATCTTGTTTGCGGCATTGGTCCTTCAAAAGAATCGACAAGCAGCAAAACACCATCAGCCATTTTTAAAACTCGCTCAACCTCACCGCCAAAATCTGCGTGCCCGGGTGTATCAATAACATTTATCTTATAATCTCTAAAAGGAATGCTAATGTTTTTTGCAAGAATAGTAATTCCTCGTTCTCGTTCAAGGTCATTTGAATCAAGAAACCTTTCTCGTACAACTTGATTCTTTCTGAACACAGCGCATTGTTTTAATATCTGGTCAACAAGTGTAGTCTTACCATGATCAACGTGAGCAATGATTGCAATGTTTCTTATCTTATCCATCGGTCTCCAAGTGATTAAAAATTTAGGGGCGTAATTTAAGTAAGTGCAAGCAGAAATAAGAATTTATTTTTATAGAACTTTAACAATCATTTTTCCAATAGTTTCACCCGATTGAAATCTTTTTACAGCTGCTAATAAATCGTTAAACTGATAAACTTCGCCTATTAAAGGTTTCGGTAGATTCATCTTCAAAATGTCATCCAAAAATTTCTTCATTAATTCAATTTTATCCCATAAATATATAAGATTAAAACCCATAACGCTTTTGTTTTTGTTGGATAATGAGAGAGGATCAATTTTTGGTCTGGTTAAATATTTTTGTAGAACTGTAAAATAGTTGGGACGGGAAGAACCTGTAGAATACTGAGCGGCACCATAAACAACAATTCTGCCGCCGGCACTTAATTGTTTAAAACTTTCGGAAAATATTTTGCCGCCTATACACTCTAAAACAATATCAAGATTTTTGCCGTTTAAACTTTCTGCTAAGTTTTTAGCAAAGTTATTATCACGAACAATAACTTGATCGTATCCTTCTTTTTTAAGAAATTCTGTCTTTTTATCACTCCCAACTGTGCCTATTGTATAAGCATCAAATCTTTTTGCAATCCGATTTGCATAAATTCCAACGCCGCCTGCTGCTGAGTGAATTAGTACCGTTGAGTTATTTTTAATATTCCCAAGTTCAACCAAAGAATAATATGCTGTTAATGATTGAACTGTAAAAGCTGCTCCTTCTTCAAAACTCCATCCATCGGGAATTTTATTAATATAATTTTTATGTATGTTTAAAAAGTTGGTATAAGCTCCAAATCGTATTGCGCCCATCACTTTGTCACCAACCTCAAACTCAGTTACACCTTTACCTTTTTTTAATATTATTCCTGAATATTCTAATCCAGGCACAAAACTTTCTTTGGGTGTAGCAGAATACAATCCTTGAATAGCAAAAACATCTGCAAAGTTTAATCCAATTGCTTTAACTTGTATTGTTACCTCATCATCAGCAGGATTGGCTAAATTTTCTTTAACCAATTTTAGATTATTTATCGAACCTGCTTTATTAATTCTGTATGCTGAACGTTCCATTTGATTCTTTAATTATTATTCATATACTAATATAAAATATTTGAGTAATAAGATGAGAATTCAATCCAAATGTTTTAATTTTGTGTTGTTAAATTAGTCATTCCTG
>JBDTRQ010000269.1:0-17535 GCA_039931535.1 Ignavibacteriota bacterium | reverse complement strand
AGCATTGGCTTGAATATTTTCGACTCTTCTCAGAGTGAAGGAAATTTCAACGCCTTTGGTTGTTGCAAAGTCACCATTACGAAGATAGTTATAAGATTGATATTGTGATCCTGAAGCAGTTTTTTGAATGTCAAATTCAACTTGATTCTGGATGTCTTTGTAGTAACCTGTAACGTCAAATGCAGCAAATTCTCCAACTTGTTGAGTAAAACCAATTTCGTATTGTGTTGTTCTTGTAGGTCTTACATCTAAGCCAACAGGAGTTGCAATAAAAAATCCACCTCTTAGTTGTGTTCCAAGTCCATATATTCCCTGATACATATCACCTAATCTGGATTGTTGAACAAATTTACCATACTGGGCATGGAAAACAGTCTGTTCAGTTACAGGAAATGAGAAGCCAAGACGAGGACTTACAGCACTAAAAGTATTAGTTTTTGCTAATCCTGTAGGATTGACTTTGTTTGTCCCAAAATCAATTGCTGTTTCAGGTCGTGTTGGGTCTATTAGTGTTAAGTTATCAACATCAAAATAATCATATCTTAAACCAAAATTTAAGATAAGATCTTTATATGTTATTTTATCTTCAACATAAGCACCTGCAAACACCGGTTTTTTTGGTGCTAAAAGTCCTATATCATCTATACCTGCACCCGCATTAAAATCGGTTTTTGTCTCGCTACCAAAATGGTCATAACCATAACTATTAGTTAGACTAATCATAACATCATTAACCGGCAATGGATTGGCAAGTTGACTATTTGTAAAGATTGCATTTGCATATTGAGCGGCTGTTCTACCTGCTGCAAAAGCAAAACTTCTAATAGTGTACATAGACAATTCACCACCAAATTTTAGTGAATGAATCTTTGCTATTTCAGTTGAAAATGATGCGTTAAAATTAAATACTTCTCGCTTGTTTTTACTATATGCTGCTGTGATATCATTTGGAGCACTAAAATTGAATCCAAGAATATCATAAGATGTTGGTCTTTGATATCTGCCGATTCTGCCGGTTTCAATATCTCTTGCTGTTCTTTGCCAAAAAGCGCCAACTTCAGCATTTGCAAGGCTATCGCCATATCCTGCCCAATTATCTCTTAACAATGGATCCATATTTTCGGTAAAGCTATGTGTATATCCACCACTTATTTCATAATAAGTAGTAGGGCTTAAGATGTGAGTCATCTTTAAAGTAAAAGATGAGTTAGAACCTTCAAAAATTGAAATTCTATTAAGATCTAATAATCGGTTTATATTTCCACCGCCGCCATTGCCGCCTTTGGTGTCTGTGTATGAACCAGTTAGTCTAAATATTAATGGATTTAAATCAAACGTTAATGTACCTGTTCCGGTATAAGTTTGATTTTGAGCTCCATAAGTAGGTCCAGCAGGATAAACTAAATTAATAGAATTTGTTTCTGGTGTAGTGGATTCTTGATCTGTAATTACACCAAGGTTTATTCCTGGAAATGGTAATGGAACTTGGTCTAACTTCCAATTAGAATTTACTAAACCGAAGAATTTAACTTTATCTGAAAATAAAGGACCGCTTATAGTTCCGGTAAATTCATTATAGCCGTATTGATATGCGCCTAATGTTTTAGCGCCATCAAATCTATCGTCTTTACTTTTGAATGATAGATTGTCTGTTACATACGCAATACTAAATTTTAAATCAGGTGTACCTGATTTAAGTTGTGTACGTACGATACCTGCGTTTGCGCCGCCGTATTCAGCAGTATATCCGCCTGCTTGAACTTGAATTTCTTCGACAGCATTTGACACGATGTTAACAGCGCGTCCGCCTAATACAGGATTAGTAATGTTCGTGCCTTCAAGATAGTAGCCCACCTCGTCAACACGTCCGCCTCTTATATATACGCTATTATTCTGCAGCACAACGCCTGGTGTTAGCGCTATAATGTTATTAAAATCTCTTACCGGCAAATCTTCGATGATATCGCTGGAAGTAGTTCTAATAGCGTTTGTGTTACTCGGGTTAATAAGAGGTCTTTCTGAAACTACAACAACTTCTCCAACCGAAATACCTTCGCCAGGTAATTGGAAGTTTATGTCTGTTGTAAGATCAGCACTAACTCTAACTTTTGTAACTGTTATTGATTGGTAGCCGATGTATGAAGATTTTACTTCATAAACACCCGCTTGTAAATTGGAAATAGAGTACATTCCGTCTACGTCTGTAGCAGCACCTAATGATGTTCCGACAACTAAAACGTTGGCACCAATTAGTGGCTCTCCTGATGTAAGGTCAGTAACCTTTCCCTTTATTTTTCCTGTCTGTGCTAACATTAGTGTTGGCAGCAACAGTAAGGCAAATAGAATAGTAAACCATCTATTCATAAGATCTCTCCTTGATTAGATTACAGATGATGGTGGTTAATTAATTAAACGATCGATCAAAAATTTTAAGAACAAAAGAATAAAAAAACATTTCGAATTTCTTATTAAAAAAGATTGATACTTAAGAATTGTATTTTAGATTTGTAAAAACTTGTATCAATCAATCCGATAAACATTCCTTTTTGCAAAGATTTCTAAACTTCATATTACAACGTCCTAAAAAATAGCGTGAAAGTCAACAATTATTATCAGAATATTTAAACTTTTTAATAATTAACTTTTGGCAATTCTTAGTTATAAAACTTAAAATTATTATAACCTCGTAAGAATTTTTAATTCAACACCTTGAAATGCTGGTTCATATCTGCAAATTCCACCGATACAAATGTTACCTGCCTGTCTGGATCCAAACAATAAACTTAGATCACTGTGATTACCAAGCTTGTATCCAAACTGAATAAAGCTCCAGATTTTTCTAATTGTTTTACCTGCCTCTGGTTCTTTGGTTTGCATTTCTGTTACAAGCGAAACATTAAAATTTGGTGAACGTAAATATTCAATTGCTATAACATCATCATAATACTTTTCATCTGTAGTAAGATTTTTTGTCTGCTGGTGTTCTAATACTAATTTTATTGTGTTAATGTCATCAAAGTAAAATTTGTTTTCTAAAATAGGTGTAAAATTTTTTGTGTTAGTTGATAGTTCTTCATTATATCCAAAGGCTAAAATTGATGTTAAAGATTCATTCCAACTATGTGTTGCTTGCGCATATACTTCTTTTAGCTGTGTCGTTATCGGAAGCGAAAAATTATTTACTCGCTGGAAATATGATGTACTTGGCAGCGTGTTTGTAATTCCATAATTAACAACCACCGATGTTTCATCTGAAATATTATAGTTTACTTCAACAGCAAAGCCTTCCTCGTTAGATTGATCTAAAGGGGAGGGATGGCGATTGAGAAGTTGATATGTATATTCTTTTCTTAGCGATGGTGATGTGTTGTAAAAGATTGTTCCATCGTTGGATGTGAATGCAAAATTATCGTAATACTTATATTCACCAACAACTGAAAAAACATCGTAATAAAAATTTAAACTGCTGTAAAATGCTTCACCAATTTTTGATTCGCTGTTATTAAATATCTGTTCCTGTACATCTTTATTATTTTTAATTCCGTATTCAGCATAGCCGTCAAAATTCCAGATAGAAGGCTGTACCCTGAATGATGCTAAGGTTGTTCTTGCAATTCCATCTATTGCCGGCTGATTGGATGCGAATGATGTTCCAAGTTTTATAAAATCAAAACCTCGGTATTGTAAATCAACTGCATGCAAAATATCTTTTCGCTCATCTACTGCGTTTAAGGCTGAGCCGGATAGCGCGGTAAGTGTAAAATCTTTATAGTTAGCTTCTAATTTTACTCCAAGTAAATTGTTATCAATTCTAATATTTCTATCTTCGTAACTTTTTAAGATCATACCACGACCGAAAAGTTTATAGAAATTCCCGGCTGTAATATTTATTCCCTCTTCAACATCACCAATATCTACAGAAATATATTTATAGGCGATGTCTGCATATCTAACCTTGCCTCTGCTTATGGATGGATCGGGATCGTTTGGCTGGAACGCTTCAAATCTTATTCCCGCGCTAAAAATATTTTTATTGTAGTCGAGTGTAAGCCAGTTCTCAAATATTTCAATTTTATTATCTATGTTATATGAGTATTCAAGTTGGTTTGATATGCCAAGTCCATCGGGCAATAAAAACCAGCGGCTATTGGATTGACTAAAAATCTTTGTTGAAAATAAAAGTATAATTAATAGTACAGCACAGTAAATTGAAGTTTTCATTTTTCTTTTTGATTTGAAGTAATTACAACATAACGCCCATATCAATTGGGTTACTGTCCCAAAAAATTGAGAAACTTATTTTTCCACAAGATCAATTATTAATTTTTCAACTTTCATTTCATCACCCTTCATATATCCAAGATGAGAGTAAATAATGTTACCTGATTTGTCTATTAAAACAGTATAGGGCATTTGCTGCGCGTAATATTTTCTTGCTACTTCGCTATTGGTATCTAATAAGACTGGAAAGTCATATCCTTTTGATTTGATATATGGTTTTACTTTTGCAACAGATTTTTCTGTATCCGTGGAAACAGCAAGTAATGTAAATCCTTTTTCTTTGTACTGATTATAAATTTTATTGTACTCTGCCATTTCTTCTAAACAAGGCTTGCACCATGTTGCCCAAAAACTTAACAGGAGAGGACCGTTGCCTGTTGCTTTGTTTAATTCAAGATATTTTCCGTTCAGATCTATAAGTTTAAAATTAGGAGCTTTTCTGCCTGATAAATTTTCCTCGTCTTGTGCAAGCATTGGCAGAGATATAAAAAACACAAAAACAATTAAAGACAAAAATTTCATTTACTTCTCAAGTATCATTTTTCTTGTTTGAACAAATTCATTGGTAACTATTCTGTATAAATATACACCGCTGCTAAGTCCTTGCCTACCGGCAGGCAGGTTAGAAGCATCAAATGAAACAGAATGATTACCCGCAGGTTTATAGCCGTTTAATAATGTTGCAACTTTATTTCCAAGAATATTATAAACAGTAATTTCCACATTGCCGGCTTTTTTCAATCCAAAATTTATTTTTGTAGATGGATTAAATGGATTGGGATAGTTTTGCTGAAGATAAAAATCTTTTACTGTTGTTCTTTCATCTTCTACAGAAACAGGATTTACTCTTGCAGTAAAATCTATTGAAGTTCTTACTGTTTGATTCAGAAAAGTACCAATCTGAATTTGAACATTTGCAGTTCCATCATTAGTTAAAGCAACAACATGTAGTGATGTGATTAATGTATCTCCAGGTTCAAGAGGATCTCCTAAAGGTGGTGTTGTAGCAATACTATCTAAAGTAGGAGAAAAACAATTAACACCAAAACAAAGCGAAGATTGCCAGTTTGACGGAAGATTATTTATCGTTCTTACTTCAAAAATAGTTTGCTGAAATTGTGAATTATTAATTACTTCAAAATCAAAAACCATTTCTGCACCAATTGTGCTGTCAATGGTGGTTCTATGTACAATTATTTCAATATCCTGAGCTTGGGCAATACCAATGGAAAGGATAAAAAGCAGAACTATATCTATTATGTTAACTAATTTATTCATCGCAATCCCATTATATTTATTTGTTCTTTTTCAAATATCGAAAAAAACGGGAAGGAACAAGTGAATGTTCCCTCCCTTGAATAATAATTATTTAAGAATACTCATTTTTCTAACTTGAGTAAAATTATTAGCTGTCATCCTATAAAAATAAACTCCTGAAGATAATCCAGCAGCATTAAAATTAATTTCATAATTGCCAGGTTCTTTAACTTCATTTATTAGTGTTGCAACTTCCTGTCCGGTCAAATCATAAACAATTATAGAAACTAATCCGCTTTGTGGAACAGAATATTTAATCTTTGAAGTTGGATTAAATGGATTTGGATAGTTTTGACCAAGTGCAAAATCAGTTGGCAGGTCAAACATTACAGAAACAACATCACTGTAATTAAAAGTGCCATTATAATCAACTTGTTTAAGTCTATATAAAATTGTTTCAGTCCCATTTACGTCTAACTCATCAGCGAATGAATATTTTCTTGGTTCTGTCGTGGTTCCATTTCCCTTAATAAATCCAACGGCAAAGAAAGTATCTCCGTCAAACGATCTTTCGATTTCAAATCCTGAATTATTAATTTCAGTCGCAGTTGTCCAGTTTAGATTTACCTTTTCTTGTGAGGCAGTTGCAGTAAAAGATGTTAATTCTACAGGTAAGGGAGTACTGCTCATCCAGTTATCAATAATAAAATTATAATTAGCAAAGGATTCAGTTGAGTTAAATCTATAAGGACGACCGGCAATAAAAATAAAATTACCTTCATTTGATTTATTTATTCTAAATCCAGCATAAAATGCATTCGTTGTAAGATCATCAAAAATTGGAGTGGCTTCTGAATTTGTAGCAAAAGAAACAAGATGCACTAGTGAATTAGCACCGACAGAATTCATATTTACTAAGTTATTGTCTAAGGCCATTAAGTTTGTAATGGTTTGATCACCTGTAATCGCAGAAATTCCGCAATAATTTCTTAACTGTGTATCGAAAAAATTTGTAGCTAATCTTGTAGCAAGCAAAAAGTTTCTACCACCTTGTACGTATTCCAAAACTTGTATTGGATTAAAGTACGTTAAATCTCCGCCATAGTTGTTGCCTATCCAAATTACTTTATTGTATAAATTCAAAACTGAATTAGGAACACTTCTGTTGTAAAGATTAATATTCTGAATATTAGGATTGCCTGTATAATTAAATCCTTGATCTCCAAACACATCCCAAACATCAACTGAATGATTACCGAAGCAAGCAGATGCATTGTAGAAAGCATCCATTTCGGCTGGATAGGTTGCATATTCAATTCCGTTGACCACAAGTATGTTTGACGAAGCTGATATTGCTACAATATAGTTTTGGTTTGTTCTTTTATACTGACTAATCCCATCATTAACAGTCAAAGACACTGAATATGTACCTTCAGATTGAAATGTATAAGTTGGATTTGGGTCCTGTGAATCTATATTTCCATCGTTGTTAAAATCCCAAGCCCAGTTTGTAATTGTTGTGGAATCCGTTGGTGTAGAATAATCTTCAAAATTAACCTCAAATGGGGATGCACCAAGATTTTCCTGAACTTGAAATGCTGCGTTAAGATTATTTGAAAACTCAACATCAACAACAGCTGATTGGTAAACTAATTTATTTGCATCATTTTGAATGAATGCCACAACTGATAATGCGGTCAGATCAACTTCCTGTAAGAACTGCGCAGTAGGTATAAATGAAAATTCATATTCAACAGATTCACCAGGAGCCGGGATATCAACCAATGTTCCTTTTCCATCAGGCAGCATTTTGCGTGTTACATTGTGAAATAATGTTTCACCATTGTTACAACAAGTTAAACAAGTTCTATCAACGGTTAATTCAGTTAGTGCTATGCGCAATTTTGTGATATTAAACGTTGTATTGTCGGATGAATCACGAGTAATAATAACTTTAACATTTAATACATCATTCGAAAATCTTTCAGGAATAATCTCAATACTAAATGGTGAATAGGATGCATTTCCAGAATTTACAGCACTTTCCAGAGCTGCTTGACTTACCGAAATTGTTGTACCATTAATATCAATCCAAGGAACGGAATTCACACCATAATATCCTCGTCTCTGATTGTTATCAGTAGCGTTAAGAAGATGCATCGGGTCAGTTGGGGACGGCCAATCGACATTGTAAATGACATGGGTAATAGAGCCGCTGCTTATTAGATTTGCAGTTGTTGCATTATACCAAGAATTATTTATAGTGGCGCAGGGTCCACAAGAACAATTTGTAAATCGTTCCACAAGTGACTTCTTATCGTAACCTGAAACATTGAAAACAAATCCAAAGAAAAGTAAAAAAAGTAATATACGTTTCATTTTATATCTCCTAAAATTTATTAATGATTTTGCGAACTAAAACGTTGATCCTGCCTGATAAATCTCTTTTGTGTCTTTGTTTTGAATAAATACTACTGTGTGTATGTTGCTCGTTATCCAAGCCGAGTTTAGTGTTAACTGTCTTTGAAAGTTATACAGTCCCGTTTGATTAACTGTTGCTAATGATTCTCCTTGATTTGTTGGAAGCATTTTCCGCATCACATCATAAAATTTTGTTTCACCATTTGAGCCGGGCGGAGTTGCAAATTCAATGTTTGTTTCGGTTACAACAGTATGAAGCACAAGTTTAGAAAAATCTATATTACTAACATCTTTTACATTAACAGAAATATTGATCGTGTAATCACTTCCGTTAAAGCTGCCGCTAACATCAACAATAAATTTGGGCACCTTAGTAAACTCAGAATATATCTTATCCTTTACATCATTTGAATCTGTTGATGTTGGTCTTAAACTACCATTAACTATTGTTGTTGGTGCAAAAAGTATATTATAATATCCCATCCTTACATTACAGTCTGGGCCGTTGGCAAGAAAAAATGGATCAACAGGTGAAGGAAAGTTTGTTGGATATTTTATCGCAACAAGTTTTGAGGTTCCAAATTTATCATTTACAAGATGTTCAATTATCTTATTACTTGTTACACACGGAACGCAGCTAACATTTGCAAAATCTTCAATCAAAACTATTTTGTTTACAGCAAAAAGATTTTCATTTATTTCTATTGTTTTATTTTTTTCTACATTAACATCTACAACAAAGGAATCAAAATCAGTTTTTACTAATTTGATTTGGTTGCTGCCAACTTCTGTTGTTAAAGTATCGGGCGTTGTTTTTCCTGTGGATGTGCCATTAAGAAATATCATCGCACCAGAAACATTGGATATTACTTTAATCTTACCATATTCAATCACTGGATTTATTGGTGTTGTGGGCGGATTTGTTTCGCAGCTAATAATTAAAATTGAAAGAAACAGTATAAGAAATTTATGCATGGTTTGATTTTTCCTCTTTTAACAATGTTTACCAGTTTTTTTGATAATCACTATTAATTGTCATAAGGAAATTAAAACCATAGAGGCATTAATCAAAGACTTTTATTTTTTGTTTTGTACCCAATAGAGCTATTATCAAACAGCTAATCAACAACTCCAACCCAATAACCGCTAATAGAAAATATTTTAGACTCAGCCCACGTACGTACTTTTAATGTAAAGCCATCTCTGGAAATTGATACCGCTTCAACATTATATCTTGTGTTCGATTCTTTATCGGAATCAATTTGGGTAACGCTTAAAATTACTTGCGGTTTTTTTGTAAATGGTTTATCAAACTTAATTCCGAGCGTCATCGTCCGCTCTCCGTTATTTTTATCAAGTGAATAAGTTTCAAGACTCTGATTTACAGACCAACTGCTGCTTTGTATTGTTTGCGCATCTATCGAGAGAGTGATCAGAAGAAAGATGCTGATTGTGAAGAGTAAATAAAACTTTTTCATTTCTTATTTCAAAATTAAGTCCGTTGCTTTTTAATTACAATCAATGTTTATAATATCGTGATAACAATCAACATTACTACTGTTTTAATTTTTCTCTTTCACTTTTCTTTAATCCTTTAACAACTTCGTCGTAGGAGTGATCAATCCATTCTTTTAAAGCACTCCAGCGAATATTTCCATCAAGAAGAATTGTGTTCCAATATTTTTTGCTCATGTGCCAGCCGGGCTGAACATCTTCAAATTTTTCTCTCAACTCTGTCGCTTTTTCTGGATCACACTTTAAATTTATTTGCAGCGGAATTTTTTCTAATGGAATAAGCACAAACATTTTTCCGCCTACTTTTAATACAAGCGTTTCTTCATCAAAAGGAAAATCTTCCACAGCTCCTTTTTTTGATAAACAATATTTTATTATTGATTCAACATTCATTTTAATCCCATTCTTTCGCTTCTAATCTAAGTGCCTTCAGGCAGGGTTTACTAATTTTTCACAAATTTATTATGTGATTTAGTTAGTGCTAATTCGTGTATTTAGTTGCTAACTTTACAGTGCTATTTTATAGTGTTAAACTTAATTGATAAAAATGACAAATAGTACGAAAAAAATTTCCACCAATGTTTTTCTTTTAACAGGTGAGTGGAGCGATTACAGCGGTAAAAATGTTTTGAAGTTTATCGGAACAAGTGCTGAGCTTGGCGCTGTTGAAATTATCGTTACCAACAATAAGCCTGTTTTTTTTATTGAGCAAAACTCAGTTCTAAATCCAGTAGCAAAAAATTATCTTAGAAAAGAAACAAAACTTAAAAACTTTAACAATCAGCGTGTTGATGCACTTTACTTTAACACTCAAAAAGCTTTAACTGTTTTTGCTGAAACATGTCAGCAATCAAATCTAAAAACTTATGAATCTGATCTTGATCCGTTGCGCAGATTTTTAATGGAAAAATCAATCAACTCTCAAATGAAAATTTCCGGCGTACCGGAACAAAGAAATTCAATTGTTCGATTTACTAATCCAAACATCCAGCCTTGTAACACAACTCCGGAGTTTGTTATCGCTTCAATTGATATTGAAACCGGCGTAAAGACAAATCAGCTTTATTCTGTTGCCCTTCACATCACAGGAAAAAAAGGTAAGCATAAAAAAGTTTTTATGATTGGTGAGAATCCAAAACACGCAAATGAGCTAATCTCTTTTTTTAATGATGAAAGAAATTTGCTGATAAACTTTTTTAATTGGTTTAAAGAAGTTGATCCCGATATAATTATTGGCTGGCACGTTATAGGTTTTGATCTTCTCTTTCTTGATAACAAATGCCGCGAGCTTGGAATAAGTTTAGATATTGCACGTACAAATGGCAGAGTTTCAATTCGGCAGCGCAAACCAAGCGGGCATTTTATTTCCGTAACAGGCAGAGTTGTAGTTGATGGTCCCACAATGCTGCGTGCTTCTTTTTTTAGTTTTGAGGATTTTAAACTTGAAACCGTTGCGCAGGAACTTTTGGGGACTGGAAAAACTATTACTCCAGATGAAAATAAAATTGAAGAGATTGATCGATTATTTAAAGAAGATAAATCTTCGCTTGCAGAATATAATTTACAGGATGCAATTCTTGTTACAGATATTTTTTCCAACACAGGATTGATTGATCTATCAGTCCGCCGTTCCCAAATATCGGGGCTATTAATGGATCAGCTTGGAATGATGACTGCAGCATTTGATCATTTTTATTTGCCGCGTTTGCATCGCGCAGAATTTGTAGCGCCAAATTTAAAAGATATTCAAACAACCGAACACGCTGCGGGCGGATACGTTTTTGAACCGATTCCAGGAATTTATGAAAACGTAATTGTGCTGGATTTTAAAAGTCTGTATCCGTCCATCATCCAAACTTTTAAGATTGATCCTTATTCGTTATTGATGAAAGACGTTGATACTATTCAAACTTTAAATGGATATAAATTCTCTAATTCACTTCACATCCTACCTGATTTTATAGATGAATTAATGAAGCTTCGCGATACTGCAAAAAAGAGAAAAGATAAACAGCTTTCACAGGCAATAAAAATTTTGATGAATAGTTTTTACGGTGTAATGGGTTCTTACGGATGCAGATTTTATCATCCTGATTTACCGCGCTCAATTACGGGTAGCGGGCACAAACTTTTACTCGGTAGTAAAGATTATCTTGAAAAGAAAGATCTAAAAGTTGTTTACGGTGATACTGATTCATTGTTTGTGATGCTAAATAATGTTTCTGTTGATAGTGGTGAAACACAGGGCAAAAAGATTGTTGCAGAGCTAAATCATTACTGGAAAAACAAACTTAAAAAAGAATATAAAGTTGATTCATATTTAGAATTACAGTTCGAAAAGTATTATAGAAAATTTATTATCACACCCGCACGCGGTGCAGAAATTGGTGCAAAGAAAAGATATGCCGGACTTGTAACAAAGGATGGTAAAGAAAAAATAGAATTTGTTGGAATGGAATTCGTGCGCTCTGATTGGACAAAGCTTGCAAAAGAATTTCAGATTGAGTTGTATAAAAAAGTTTTTGATGGTGTTGAAGTTGAGGATTGGATTCGTGACGAAATACAAAAATTAAAATCCGGGGAGTATGATGATAAGTTAATTTACAGAAAACGATTGCGAAAAGACGTTGAAGATTACACAAAAAATGTTCCGCCACATGCACGCGCAGCAAAATTACTTAACGAACCACGAGATGTAATTTATTACGCAATTACACAGCGAGGACCAATTCCTATCGAACTAAAGCACAACGATTTTGATTATGATCATTACATCGAAAAACAATTAAAGCCAATTGCTGATTCTGTTTTATCCTTACTTGGTAAAACTTTTGATTCAATTGTAGGAAGTGATCAATTAAGTTTCTTCTAATGACTACTCCGCCTTATAGGTGGACTACACATAAAAATAATTATACATTGTGTTATCAAAAATATTCTTAGCGAACTTTGCGAGAACATTTGCGGTCTTAGCGTTAAGCCTTCCCAATCTTTCAGGAAATTTTACGCAAAGAGCGCAAAGAAAATTACGCTAAGATTGCTAAGCAAAAATTTTTATTGTTGTAATAATAGCTGAACTTTATTTTTTCTGTAATCATCAATTGAGCATTTTTTATCGTTTACGTGTAGGCCACTTATGAGGTGGACTACACGTTTAAATCAATGCCCATAAACTTTTTCGCCAGCTTCAATCCTTAGCTTTAGATAATTTTGTAATGGCGGCAGAGGACACGTTGCATATTTTGTAAATACACAGGGTGGATTGTATGCTTTGTTAAAATCTAAAACTATTGTTCCTGTTGAGTCCGGTTTTTTAACATACATAAATCTTCCGCCGCCATAAGTTTCAACTCCGCTTGTATGATCTGCAAAAATTAAAAATAAATTACCATCGCCTTCATCAACAGCATCAATTTTGTAATAGCCTCCGTTTTTTTCAAATACAATAGCACCGGGAGATTGTTCTTTGCTTATTTGTCCTAAAACATTTGGTACCGCAATTTCTTTTGGCGGATTGTATTCTTCAAACGTTGCGTTAAGTTTCCAGCTTTCATCAATAGGAAATCTTTCAATTCCCTTAAAGTTTTTTACAAGTTCAGAATTCAAATCACGAAAACGAATTCCATATAAAGTGTCTCGTATAATCAAATTAAACTTTATAGAACCAATTTTTAAAACAGTCATATCTTTTTTCTGATCGTCAATAAGTTTTATTTCTTTAACAGGATTTCCATCTAATAAAACTTCAACATCATTATTCGCTTTAAATGTTACAGTTGAATCAACAAACGAAAAAGTACCTGCATGCTGCGGAAAACTTTCGGACTCTACAATCAAATTGTTGTCTTTTGCAGAACCAAATGTGCTTTCGCCCTGCTTAAGCCAAAATCTTCCGGCAAGATTAAGCCAGCCGTCATCATCTTTTAATCTACTTACACGTTTTGCATCCCACTCATTAATTTCTTTAACATAGTTTGGATCTGCAGCAGGCTTTTGTGTGCATCCAGCAACAACGAACATAAAAATTATCAACCAACCTAATGTTTTTTTCATATTTGAGTCCTTTTGTTTGTGTAATTTTATAAATAATAAAACTGCTGTTTTTTAACTATTAAATATAAATTAGAAATTTAAGATTTTATTAGTGCAAAAAGATATTTATAAAATACTAAAAGATTGTTTTAGTTTTGATTCTTTCCGAGGGATTCAGGAAGAAATTATAAACAGAACGGTTAAAGAGAAAAAACACTCCCTAGTTCTAATGCCTACCGGAAGCGGAAAATCTTTGTGTTATCAAGCGCCTGCACTTTTTTTTGATAACGGCACAATTGTTATCAGTCCGCTTATTGCTTTAATGCAAGATCAGGTTGATGTATTGCGGAAGAAAAATATTCCAGCCGCTTTTATTAATTCAACTTTATCCAAACAAGAAAGAGAAAAAAGACTTGAGCAATTTGTTGACGGTAAAATTAAATTGCTATATGTAACCCCTGAAAGATTTCGCAAACAGGATTTTATTGCACAGATAAAAAAAGTAAAAATAGATTTACTTGCTGTTGATGAAGCACATTGTATTTCGGAATGGGGTCACGATTTTCGACCAGATTATTCGCGTATTGGCGAGTTTAGAGAACTGCTCGGTAATCCACTAACTATTGCGTTAACTGCTACTGCAACTCACGATGTTCAAAAAGACATCATACAAAAACTTCACCTAAACGAAGATGAAATAAAAGTTTTTCATCAGGGTATTGAACGTCCGAATTTAAGATTAGAAGCTGTTGATGTTTTTGAGGACAAAGAAAAACTGCGCGAAATAATTTCAACTTTAGAAAAATATGATGGATGCGGAATAATTTATTTTTCGCTTATCAAAACGTTGGAAAGCTTTTCAGAAATTCTTAGTGATAAAGGTTTTAAACATGGAGTTTATCACGGCAAATTAGAAGACAGAAAAAGAAAAAGCATGCAGAGAGAATTTCTTAACGGAAAACAAAAACTTATACTTGCAACAAATGCTTTTGGGATGGGGATTGACAAAGCAGATATTCGTTTTGTTATTCACGCCGAAGTCCCTTCATCAATAGAATCATACTATCAAGAAATTGGACGCGCAGGCAGGGATGGAAAAGATTCGCTTTGTTTGCTGCTTTATAATCAGGAAGACCTTTACACGCAAATGCAGTTTATAAAATGGTCTAATCCTGATGCTAATTTTTATTCTGCTATGTACGATATTTTAAAACGAGAAATCGGAATAATAAATTCCAGCGGAGTTGATTACATACGCGAACAAATAAGTTTTAAAAACAAAAGTGATTTCAGAGTTGAAACAGCGCTTGCAATGCTCGATCGTTATGGGGTAACAGAGGGTGAAATAGAAAAACAAAACTTATCCATTGTAAATGAACTTCCGGAAATTTTATTGGATGAAGAATATCTGAAAGAAAAACTTTTAAACGATAATAAAAAACTGCTTTCAGTTGTAAATTATTTTCGAGGTGAAAAATGCAGACGAGTTTTTATTTCTGATTACTTTGGTTTTCCCGGTGAAAAACCTTGCGGCAATTGCGATAACTGTACAATTAACGGCGTTATCAAAAGCGACCCGTGATTAACGAACCGCTAAAAAATTATTTAAAATTTCATTTGAATGAGAGGTTGGTGGGTTTATCAAACCTGTACTTTAAATTAGTTGCAACTACTGCCGCCCAATCTTTAACACTAATCGGAAGATTCATATAATTATCTTTATCCTGTTTTTTATAATTCTTTCTATCAGTGTAAACATCAACCTTACCTTTTGAAAGTATTGCCGCAGTAACAATTCCCGCGTAAAGATTAACATCAAGCAAAGCCATTTCTTCGCCGCCGGCATGATCAGCATTGCCCTGTAAAACAATGTCGCCGCTTATCAAATCAACAGAGCCGATTACATCAAGGTTTGAAACAAAATGCTGATATTCTTTGCCCAATATTTTTTTTAAAATTGGCTTTAATTTTTTATCCTCAAGAACATCATAAGATTTATAATCACCAGCAAAACTTTTAAAGTGAGAAAAATCGTTTTGGACCTGAGCAAATAATGTTGTCGAAAAAACAACCAGCACCATCACAAAGAAAGATACTTTCATAAATAGCCTCCTATAAATGATTGATGAAATATTAAACTAAATAATTACTTCTTTAGTTTATCTTTAAATATTTTTTCAAATTTTTCAACTTTTGGTGTGATAACATAAGCGCAGTAACCCTGGTTTGGATTGTTATCATAATACTCTTGATGATAATCTTCAGCAGGATAAAATTTTTCAAACTTTGTTATTTCTGTAACGATAGGTTTATTCCAGATTTTTTCTTCGGTTAATTCCTTCTTGTAGTATTCCGCTTTTTGTTTCTGTTCGTCGTTATGATAAAAAATAACAGAGCGGTATTGTGTGCCTACATCATTACCCTGCCTGTTAAGCGTAGTTGGATCGTGCATCTTCCAAAATATTTCAAGCAGTTCATCGTAAGTAATAACAGCAGGATCGAAAGTTATTTGTGTGCATTCTGCGTGTCCGGTAGTTCCGTTGCAAACTTCTTTGTAGGTCGGATTATCAACACTTCCGCCGGAATAACCGGAAACAACTTTGCTAACACCTTTTACTCTTTCAAAAATTGCCTCGTTGCACCAGAAACATCCCGAGCCAAATGTTGCTGTTTCTAAGTTTGTGTTTTGTGTGTTCATAGTTTTGTTATCATTATTTTTTATTTCAGATTTACTTTCCTTACAACCTGCTGCTGTAAAAGCTATAAGTAATATGGTATAGGGTATTATTAAAAACTTTTTCATTTCTAAACTTTAGATTATGTCAGATTTATATTAGGACAAATGGTACACTGATCTTTAAGATTGCTTATGATCTTAACTTATCTTAAAAAATCATAATAAGCAGCGTACCATTGTTTTAATTATTTTTTAAGAAGTTTAAAAGCATGCATCCATCGGTTTTCTAAAAATCCGGGAATGCACCATAAAATACAAAGCGGCTCAATTGCACGTGCGGCTTCTGCCTTTCCCATATCTTCAACTTCCCACCCAAACGTATCTAAGATGCTTTTAACATCCTTTTTTGCACTATCATTAATGCCGGCAATAAACATAGTTGGTTTTTGTCCGCCAAAATCCGGATTAACCATTAACGCCGATCCAACAGAGCTAAACGCTTTAACAAAGTTTGCATGCGGGTATTTATTTTGCAGCTTTTCCATCAACGATGAATTTTGTTCCGTAAAAAATTGCAATATACCGTTTACGGGCGCAGCATCTGAAATTGGATTTGTTGTATCCATAATTGTTTTGCCTTTAAGATTATCACTACCAGCAATTTCTAAAACAGAAAGTGCCGCAGTTCCTTTAACCGCAAGAACAAGAACTTCACCAAAATTTGCTGCCTCCGCAAACGAACCAACTGAAGCATTTGCACCTGCGCTGCTGAGCCAATCATTTAATTTTTCTTCGTGGTTTGTTCCAATTTTAACTTGGTGACCGTGTTTAATAAAACCCGTTCCAAGTGTTTGCCCAACCACGCCGGAACCTAAAATTCCTATTTTCATTACGCCTCCTGAAAGTTTTTATCAAAATTATTTATTAACTCTAAATCGTTATACTGTGTTCTAACATATAACAATAAAGCTGTAATAAAAATTCACTTTCTTTTTCTTTTTTGATTTTATGATAATTATCACAACATTAAAACAAAACAATATAGAATAACACTGAGCATACTTTGATATATTTTCTCATTGTACATTGATAATTGTGCATTGTAAATTATCACGTGAATTTTATTCCATCTTACATAAAACTTTTTAGCAGCGGAGAACTTAAATCTCGTGCTGAAAAAGCATTCGCCAATCTTTTATCCTGTACAAGCTGCCCGCGTGATTGTAAAGTAAATCGCATTGATGGAGAACTTGGAATTTGCACAAGCGGATATTTGCCAATCGTTTCATCTTACACAAAACACTTTGGTGAAGAGCCTGTTTTATCGGGTACAAATGGAGCGGGAAATATTT
>JBDTRQ010000268.1:0-5031 GCA_039931535.1 Ignavibacteriota bacterium | reverse complement strand
TATGAGAAATTGTAATCAGTCCCAGCCACTCATCATTATGATCCAAAAACACAAACAATCTAGTATAATTTTCCAATGTTGTGCAAAACAGATGCTGTAATTTTGGTAATTTTGCAATCGAAGATTGAAGCTTGAATTCTACAAAAAGTGAAATATTCTGATCTGATATTTTTAGTTCTTTTACTTGCCCATTCCTCAATCCCCTTTTGACTAGTTCTTTTAAAGACTTTTTTTTGAAGTGATCGCTATCCAAATTTAGTATAGCTTCCTGCTCCACTAACAATGAACTAAAATCGTATTCTTTTAATAAATTTTTAATATCTTCGGTGCATCCATCAAATATCAATGAGCGCTGTGGATTGGATTCTAAGTAATTATAAAAAAAATCTTTTGTTGCTAGGTTAAATGGTAACCTTACTCCTGTAATCCAATCCTTCTTTCCATAAATTGGAATAGCATTCGTTTTTATTTCAGGCTCGTAGTGCCTGCAGAAGTTTGATGGGATAATATATTCATTAGAAGTAATCATTTAAGGTAATTTATCAATTACATAAAATTAAAAAGAAATTGAATTTTTTAAGAATGAATGTTAGTGCAAAAAATCTAATTTTATTTTAGCTCTAATATATCTGAAAAGTTTTGTCTTTCGTGCTATAATATTTCCTTGGTTATCTCAAAGCTGAATTGACTCAAAATAGAATATTATAAAAAATGAAACTAATTATTTCCAATAAAGACTGAAATATATTAACACATAATTCCTCCTTTTAATTTTCAATTATTTATTCAATTATTGATTTACGACATTATTGTTTTTAACGTCAGCACCAAGTATTGTCCATAACAATACTAAAAATATCGTTTATATATATATATAAAAATTGTTGTTGATTGTTTATTATTTACATAGCTTAATCTTACATTGTGAAGTAAATAATAATTTTAATCATTCATAATTCATGAGGCAAGAAATTATGAAAATTGAATATTTCAAATCATTTGCTGCGCAAAATATTTTAGCTATCCCAATTTTATTAATATTTATTATTGGGTTATTCTTTGTGTCCTGTTCAGATAAAAAAACTTCCGAAGAATTTCAAAGAGATTACCTCACTCCCGAAATATCCTGTGGAACTGTTCAGTTTTCTGACGGATGCAGCCCCAAGCTGGATACATTAATAAGTTTTGGGATTGCACTTATACATCATATGACTTATGAAGATGCCGCATATACTTTTAATAATGTTATTATATTAGATAAAGATTGTTTCTGGGGCTACTGGGGGAAGGCAATGACAATAGTTCATCCGCTTTGGCCGGAAATTCCCAATGAGGATGAATTGAAGGAAGGATATCTGCTTTCTCAGACAGCTTTAAATCTTGCCAAATCAAAAAAAGAAAAATTTTATGGTGCTGCAATCGCAGCTTATTTTAAAAACGGGTTGACCAAAACCCAACCAGAAAGATTGTCTGCGTTTTATGAAGGTTGGAAGATCGCAAGCGAAGAACTACCAGAAGATCTTGAAGCGAGTATGTTCCACGTATTAACGATGCTTGCTACTGCACCACCTAATGACAAATCATATAAGGTACAGCGTGAAGCAGGTGCGATTTGTGAAAAAGTTCTTGAATTGATTCCTGATCACCCAGGTGCAATTCACTATGCACTGCACGCATACGATTTTCCTCCTCTTGCTCCAAAGGCACTACTTTTAGCAAGAAACTATTATAAAATAGCGCCGGAAATACCTCATGCTTTACACATGCCTACTCACATCTTGACGCGACTTGGATACTGGCAGGAATCGATTGATCTGAACATCAGATCTGCCGCAGTAGCCATCAAGATTCCTGTTAACGGGTTTATCTCAGCCCAATATCTCCATGCACTCGACTACCTTACTTACGCATACATCCAGCAGTCACAATTTGAAAAAGCAAAAGACATTGCAACATTAATAGATACACTCAACGGAAAGTTTCAGCCGTCTCCAATTTCTGCTTATGCACTTGCAGCTATTCAAGCTCGGCTTGTACTTGAATATCAGAATTGGTCTCACGCAGCAAATCTTTCATTAAGTAATTATTCAGATTTTCCTTGGACTAAATTTCCTCAATACGAAGCTCTCATATATTTTGCAAAAGGAATTGGTGCCGGCAGAACCGGAAATGCTGAAATTGTACTAAAGGCTTATCAAAAGCTGGAAGAATTGCAAAATACATTTAAAGATACTGAAGCCAATAAATACTGGATCAATCAAATTGAAGTACAGAAAAAAGTTGTTAAGGCATGGCAGCTATTTGTACAGAATGAAAAGGAAAAATCATTAGATACTATGAAAGCTGCTGCGGACCTTGAAGATGCTTCGGAAAAGAATCCTGTAACACCGGGCGCACTGCTTCCTGCAAGAGAAATTTTAGGTGATTTGCTTTTAGAACTGAACAAGCCCAATGAAGCACTCTTGCAATATGAGTTATGTCTGAAAAACAACCCGAATAGGTTCAACTCACTTTATGGTGCAGGAAAGTCCGCAGAGCTTATGGGCGATAATGAAAAAGCAAAATTTTATTTCAAAGCATTAATTGATATTAATAAATCTTCTGATTCAAAAAGAGAACGCTTAGTTTATGCTCTTAATGAAGTAAATAAAATCTGAGATGAATTACTAATTAAATTGTGTAAAATATCTAAAAATTTCATTTTCTTTTAATAATTTAAGTTTAATAATTAAAAATATTTTTAATGATAAGTAGAATTTTTATCGCATTTATATTTCTTTTATTAGCTCTTCTTTTATCTACCGGATGTTATGAGCATTTCCCACTTGATCAGGATATTACTATAACTCAAAATACTTTTTTAAATCAGAACAGTGTAACAGTAGAATTTCCTGCAATTGTAAAAGACAAAATAACATTACTTGCTATGGTTTATACGCATTGCCCTGATATTTGTCCGATGACAACACACAATATGCAGCTTGTTGAACAAAGACTGCCTACTGAATTAAAAAATAAAATTAAGTTTGTTATAATTTCATTCGATCCGCATCGTGATACACCAAACGTTTTGAAAAAGTTTGCTGAAATTAGGGATATCACTTTTGATAATTGGTCTCTGCTTTCCGGTGATGATAAAAATACAAAGGAAGTTATGCTAAAGTTTGGAGTTAAGGCTATTATATCTGATTCATCCTACGATGCAGATGGCGAATTGAGTTATAATGTAATTCACACAGATAGAATTTCTTTGATAGATCAAGAAGGAAAACTTAGAGCAAACTATAAGGGCAGTACAGCCGATTTAAATATGATGCTTGAAGACATAAAATATTTAGGTGAATAATTATTGAAATTTTTTGGCTTTGTGATCCTGCCTACCGTAGGCAGGTTTGTGGTAATTTCTTTTCTGCCACTAAATCTCTAAAACACGAAAGAACACTAAATTTTTAGTAATTAGTATTTAGATATTTGAGAGAAAAATGAAAAACACAAATTATGAAAAGCTTCCCGATGAATATGAAATAATTGGAAAGAAAATTGTTGGTGCTGCTTATTCGGTTCATAAAAACTTAGGTCCGGGTTTACTTGAAAAAGTTTATGAAATTTGCTTTTGCCATGAACTGGACAAACGCGGCTTAAGTTATGTCAGACAAATTGATATTCCAATAGTATATGACAATTTAACTTTTGACGAGGGTTTAAGATTGGATGTGTTGGTTGAAGATAAAATTATTTGTGAATTGATAGCTATCGAAATAGTAAATCCAGTTTGGGAAGCTCAAATTCTTAGTCATCTAAAATTAACTAATAAACGATTGGGTTTTCTTATTAATTTTAATGTTGTAAACATCGGACAAGGAATAAAAAGATTTATTAAATAAGTTTTCGTGAAATTTTGTGCTTTAGTTTTTTTGTGGCGACTGCTATTTTTGCCACTAAAGCTCTAATTCACTAAAGAACACTAAAATAATTTTTTAATAACAATCATAAACCTTTAGTGAAATTTTGTGCCTTCGTGATTTTGTGGCGATTTCTTTTTCTGCCACTAAAGCTCTAAGACTCTAAAAACACTAAGATATAATTTAAAGGAGAAAAAATATGAATCTAATACTCGCACTTTTTTTAATCTTTTCTAATCCAACAGATAAACTAAAAATTGTTGATCCATGGATGCGCGTTGGAGCTGAAGGACAAGCAACTGGATTGTTTTTTAAAATTGAAAATAATTCAGATAAAGCAGATACACTCTACAAAGTGGAATTTGAACCTGCAGGTAAGGTTGAAATACACGAAACTTACGATGCCGGCGATGATATGATGGGAATGAGAGAAGTCAAACAAATTGTTATTCCTGCTAAATCCTCTTTTGAATTAAACCCAGGCGCACATCACATAATGTTGATGAAGCTAAAACAAGATATTAAAAAAGGATCTGTGGGTGATGTTACTTTGTATTTTAAGCAGGCAGGAAAAATTATGATTAAGGCTGAAGCTAAAGAAATGATGAAAAAGAAAATGATGGAACACAAACACTAAGTAACCCTCTCTAAATCTCTCCCTTTCTAAAAGGGAGAGACTTTAAGAGCACAAAATTTATTTTATAAAAAACTCCGCAATAATTTTATTCCAATTTCCATCGCTTAATTTTTCTAACTGCCCGATGAATAATCCATCTTCAACGTACTCATCGCCTTTCTTTTCGGATTTTATAATATCAGTAAAAATGGTTTTAAACTTTCCGATTTCTTCCTGAAAGAAGGATACAGCAGATTTTCCGATGTGCATTTCTTTTATTTCATTATCTAAATTTTCAGCATCCAAAGCACAAACCCAGTTTCTTTCATAAGGTGTTACATCAAGTGCATCTATATTATCTTTTAGGATTGTGTTTATCTGCGATACTTTTCCGCTTACAGGCGAATTAAATGTGATGCTTCTATTTCCCTGTTTGATTGTAAACAATGGCTGACCAGCATTAACATTCATACCGAGATTTGGAAGTTCAACTGAGTAAACTCGACCAATTAA
>JBDTRQ010000267.1:0-21208 GCA_039931535.1 Ignavibacteriota bacterium | reverse complement strand
TGGCGCTGTACCCAAGTGGCTTAAGGGGAAGGTCTGCAAAACCTTTATTCGTCGGTTCGAATCCGACCGGCGCCTCAAATTTAATCACCTCCCCCAAACTTAAGCATATATTAATTACTTTGATTGAACTCAACCAAATCCAAGGTAGAGTCTCAAAGTCTTATTTAAATAATCTTCACTGAAAAGCCTCACTTAAAAAGATTTTAATTCTTTCTTTTTATGCAACAATCCAGAATTGTATCTCCCAATTTGAGATTAAAATCAAATAGTAAGTTGCTTTTTTAGTTTTTTTGTTAATCTTTTCTTGGCATGAGTTTGGAATAGAAGAAATAGTCAAACTATTTCAAATTGATGATATGCTTAAACTATTTCAGATATCCTTATTATTAATCCTTTTTACTTTGTCTTCTCCTGAATTATTTGCCCAGCAAACGACAGATACATCTAGAGTATTAGTAAGGTTTAACGAACCAATGTCTCGTGATGGTATCTTTAATCCTGACAATTATACAATTTTTCGTGATGATTCTACACCGATTGCAATTTATAAGGTAGGTGTTGTACCCGGCGATACAGCCGTTGTTTTATATACTGAAAAACATATTCCACAATCATCTTATAAAATAATTGTTAACAATCTTCGTGATAAAACTGGTAATATGATAAGTGAAAATCACAAAATAGCTTTTTATTAGTTGTGATTTAATTATCACCTCACTTCCAATCCCCTGCCTATCTAACTTTTTTTCCTTATTTTTAACTTATTAAACAATTCGGATTTTATGCAATATTTATTAAGTGCAGTTATAGGATATTTATTTGGGTCAATTCCAACAGCATATTTGTTGTTAAAAAAAACGCACGGAATTGATGTTACAATTGCTGGCACGGGCAATGTTGGTGCGATGAATTCCTATGAGGTAACTAATTCCAAGTGGATTGGAATTATTGTTTTGATTATTGATTTTTTAAAAGGAATGATTCCTGCTTTTATAGTTTTATATTTTTTAGAATCATCTTTTTTTACTGCTTCACTTTCTGTTCTGTTTGCGGTATTTAGCCATTGTTTTAATCCTTGGCTAGGATTTAAAGGCGGAAGAGGCTTAGCAACTGCAGCCGGTGGAAGTGCAGTTATATTTCCTCCGATGCTCGTTGCCTGGATTGTTTTTTGGATTTTGGTTTACTTAATTAAAAAAGATATTCATATCGCAAATATTTTTGCAACAGTTTTATCAATAGTTTCAATTCTAATTTTTTATAAATACTTGATTTCATTTGCTTATCCCCAACCCGTTTTAGTGAATGAATTATTACTTTTTACTTCCGCAACATTATTGATAATTTTTATCAAACATATTGAACCATTAAAGGATATAATTAAAAACAAAAACAAATAAAGCCATGATTACAAAAAAAACATTTATCACAACCATTGTTGTGTTAACAATTTTATTTTCAGCATCGTTTTTTTATTTAGACTCAAAACTGCCAGATGCTTTTTTTACGTCAATAAATTCTAAAAATATTTCTCTAACATCATTGGTACAAACAAAAAGATTCAATGATGATATTACTAATTCCAGAGAAAATATTATTACCAATACTGTTAAAAAAGTAAGTCCCGCAATTGTTGGAATAAACGTTATCGAGATTAGACAATATCAAAATCCTTTCGGTTCTTTTTTTGATGATCCGTTCTTCAAACAATTTTTTGGTAACAGAGGTAATTCAAGTCAAAAGGTACAAGGCTTAGGTTCAGGATACATAATCTCACCCGATGGATACATTGTAACCAATGATCACGTTGCAGGAAATGCGACTGAAATTACAATTACCATGACAGACGGCAGTCATCAAGAAGCTAAAATTGTTGGCTCTGATCCTGTTTCAGATATTTGTCTTTTAAAAATTGATGGAAGTAATTTGCCTTATGTTGAGTTAGGTGATTCAAAAGATATTATCATTGGCGAATGGGCTATTGCATTAGGAAATCCATTTGGATTGTTTGAGCTTAATGATAAACCAACTGTAACTGTTGGCGTTATCAGTGCAACCGGAATGAATCTTGAACCGATTAACGAACGGTATTATTTAAATATGATTCAAACAGATGCCGCAATAAATGGCGGTAATAGCGGCGGTGCTTTGGTAAATTCCATTGGACAGATTATAGGAATGAATACTTTAATTTATACTGCAGGTGGAGTTCAAGGAAACATCGGACTTGGTTTTGCTATTCCTATCGACAAAGTAAAAAAGATCGTAACAGAACTTAAATCAAACGGAAAGATTGATAGAGATTTTCAAATTGGGATGAGCATACAATCAATTGATGCTGGCATCGTAAAATATTACGCTCTAAAAAACACTAAAGGTGTCATCGTAACAAAGGTTTTGCCTAACACTCCTGCTGAAAATGCTGGATTAAAAAGTGGTGATATAATTACTGATATTGATGGTTATAAAATAAGTAATGAACAAACTATCTTTGGTGTGTTTCAAGAATTTAGAGTTGGACAAGTGATAAAAATAAATATTATTCGTGATAATAAAGAACAGACCAAAAATATGAAATTGGAGAGAAGTAAATGATCGAAAGATATACTCTTCCTGAAATGGGAAAAATTTGGGAGGATAAATTTAAGTTTAATACCTGGCTGCAAATTGAAATACTTGCTTGTGAAGCTCGTGCAGAAATGGGAGAAATTCCAAAAGCAGATGTTGAGATTATCAGAAAGAAAGCAAAGTTTGATGTTAAACGTATTTTGGAAATAGAGGAAACCACAAAACACGATGTTATCGCTTTTCTTACTAATGTTGCTGAATATGTCGGACCAGAATCAAGATATATCCATTACGGAATGACTTCTTCGGATATTTTGGACACCACCCTATCCTACCAAATGAAAATAGCTGGCGAGTTACTTTTAAAAAGATTATTCGATCTTAAAGACGCTTTAAAAGTTAGAGCGATTGAGCACAAGAATACAGTTTGTGTTGGAAGATCGCACGGAATACACGCAGAACCAACATCCATGGGGTTAAAGTTTGCTTTGTGGTATGAGGAAACTAAAAGAAATATTAAGCGATTGCAAAGTGCAATAGAAATTATAGGTGTTGGTCAAATTTCCGGTGCAGTTGGAACATTTGAACATCTCTCTCCAAAAGTGGAAGAATATGTTTGTGGTAAAATGGGTTTAAAACCTGCTTCAGTTTCTACACAAGTTATTCAAAGAGATAGGCACGCTGAGTTTTTAACAACACTCGCAATTATTGGTGCAACTTTAGAAAAGATTTCTATTGAGATTCGTCACCTGCAAAGAACTGAAGTGCTTGAAGCAGAAGAATATTTTTCAAAAGGTCAAAAAGGTTCTTCTGCAATGCCGCATAAACGTAATCCGATTGTCAGCGAGCGAATAACAGGTTTGGCAAGAATATTACGCAGCAACTCAATTGCGGCATTAGAAAATGTTGCACTCTGGCATGAGCGTGATATTTCACATTCTTCAGTCGAGCGAATTATTGTTCCCGATAGCTGCATCGCATTAGATTATATGCTTGATCTTATGGTAAAACTTATTTCTAAGTTATTAATCTATCCAGAAAATATGACTAAGAATCTTAATCTTACAAGAGGATTAGTCTTTTCTCAAACTATTTTATTAAAGCTTGTAACAAAAGGAATATCAAGAGAAGATGCTTACCGGATTGTTCAAGATTCTGCGATGAAAGTTTGGGGTGATGAAAAACTAAATCTAAAAGACGAATTAGCAAGCTCAGAAGAATTAAGAAAATATATTTCAGTTGAAGAACTTAAGGAAATATTTGAAAATAAAAATATGTTACAGAATGTTGAGTTTATTTTTAATCGAACTGTTTTAAGCGAGGATAAGTTATGACAAAGCTATTGAATTTTATTTTTTTCGCAGTAATCATTTTTTCATTAATCGGATTGCAAAACTGCGGCGGCAATGCGGAAAATTTAAATGTTGGAAACCCTACGCCTGATTTTACTTTACAAGATTCAGATGGCAATAGTTTTACTTTATCTGATTATAAAGGGAAAAACCCTGTAGTGGTTTACTTTTATCCAAAAGCTGGAACACCAGGCTGTACGACAGAGGCGTGTGGAATTCGAGACTCATTTACTAAGTTTGAAGAAAATGGAATTATTATTTTTGGAATAAGTGTTGATTCCAAAGAATCAATTAAAGAGTTTATAAAAGATCACAACTTAAACTTCCCTCTTCTATCGGATGAGAAGAAAGAAGTTAGCAAATCTTATGGCGTATTAAATACAATTGGGTTAGATTCTAGAATAACATTTATTGTTGATAAGCAAGGTAATATTGCAAATATAATTAGAGATGTTGATGTAGAAACTCACGCAAAAGATGTTTATGATCTTGCAATAAAGTTAAAATAAAATATATTTATTCTTCATCTTTTTTAGAAAACATTTTATACAAGCCATAGCCAGCCACTGTTAATCCAAGTAAGCCGCCGGTGGTTTTTAAAATTTTGGAGTTTGCCATCTTTTCCAGACTTCTTCCGCTGCCAACCTGTTTCATTTCTTCGCTTGAGTAAATTGAATTCATAAATTCAACTTGATCTTTAACCGACTTGAATGCTATGATAACCTCTGCACCATCACTTAAAGGTTTAAATTGAATAGCACATTTATCCGTATCATTTTCATCAATATCTTCCAAAGGCTCAAACTCCCATTTGCCTCTAAAGATTGAATAATTTACTGTACTTCTCGGTTCCCGTGAATATAAAGGATCATTAAATACAATTACTTTTTTTCCATTTTGATCTACGACTTCCACTTCATCTTTATGATCAAATTTGTTTTCAATTTCTGCAAAAAGATCTTCAACAGAAGCGCTGAGAGGATCAGAGATTTTAGATTTTCTTTTTAATATTTCTTTAGTCTTAACCATTTCCTACCAATTAGAATTTTTTAACTTCCAAAAGTTATAAAAATTATCGTCCACTTCTATTACGCAAACTTAATTATTGTTAGGGAACACATTTTAACTAAGAAGAGTCTTATTAGCTTGAATATACATTTGTATTTCTATATTTAGGAACATCAAAATCATAAATTAAAAAAATTAGCCTGTATTTTTCAGAAAGATAAAAATGATCAAACGAATGAGTAAACGAATAAAAATAATTGTAATTCTTGCAGCATTGGCAATTTCGAGCTCTGTTTTCTCCGGCAATAAATTTAATAGTAATATAGTTGTATCCCCAACTGATACATTGACTGTTTTAAAACCCGAAAATCAATACCAAATGGAAGAACAGCTTATTACTTCAATTTTAACGAGATATCACTTTAAAGAATTTCAAATTAATGATTCATTATCAAGTATTATTTTTAATCGTTATTTAGATGTATTGGATCATGGCAAAAATTATTTTCTAGTATCCGATATTGAATCATTCAATCCAGAAAAATATCAATTAGACGATAAATTATTTAAAGGTGATGTACAGTTTTATTATGATGTTTTTAATGTTTATTTAAAAAGATTGAATGAACGAATGAGTTACATTGATGAAATTTTAAATACTGAATTTGATTATTCAATTGATGAGAATTATAACTATGATAGAGATAAATCCGATTGGGCAAAAAATCAAACTGAACTTAATGAGCTTTGGCGCAAGCGATTAAAAAATGATGCTTTAACCTATAAACTTAACGGCAAAGATTGGGAGTTCATCCAAAAGACTCTAAAAAAGAGATACAAAAACTTTTCACAATTCTTAAATCAATATAAATCTGAAGATGTATTTCAACTTGCAATGAATTCTTTTACTGAATCAATTGATCCGCACACAAATTATCTCTCACCAATTACATCAGATAATTTTAAAATTGATATGAGTCTTTCTTTAGAAGGAATTGGTGCACGTTTGCAAACAGAAGACGATTACACAAAAATTGTGGAAATAATTCCTGGTGGTCCAGCAGCTAAAAGTGGTTTGCTTAAAGCAGATGATAAAATAATTGGAGTTGCGCAAGGTGAAGACGGTGAATTTGAAGATATTATCGGATGGAGAATAACCGATGCAGTTAAGCTAATACGCGGTGCAAAAGGTACTGTAGTTAGATTACAAATACTTAAAGCAGGTAGTGATTTAAATGCAAAGCCAATTGAGATTACACTAACGCGAGATAAAGTGAAATTAGAAGATCAGGCAGCTAAAGGAAGTGTTTTAGAAATAATGAATGATGAGAAGCCTTTTAGAATCGGTGTAATAGATGTTCCGAAATTTTATAATGATTTTGAAGGACAGCGTAATGGTGATGGTGATTCTAAAAGTACAACAAAAGATGTTAGAAAAATTTTAGATTCGCTAAAAACAGAAAATGTTGATGGTATTGTAATTGATTTGCGTGATGACGGTGGCGGCTCGTTACAAGAAGCCATAGAACTATCTGGTTTGTTTATAAAAGATGGTCCGGTTGTTCAGGTAAAAAACTCAGATGGAAATATTGATATAGCTAAAGATCCCGATCCATCTATAGTTTACGATGGTCCATTAGCGGTTTTGGTAAATAGATTCAGCGCTTCTGCTTCAGAAATATTTACGGGTGCAATTCAAGATTATGGAAGAGGTTTGATAATTGGTGAGCAAACTTATGGTAAAGGCACTGTTCAAAATTTAATTGATCTTAACAGATTGTCATCCAAAAAAGATTTGGATTTAGGGCAGGTTAAACTTACGATAGCAAAATACTATCGTATAAATGGCGGCAGTACACAAAACCTTGGTGTAATTCCAGATATAGCGTTTCCAAGTATCATTGATCCAAAAGACTTTGGCGAAAGCTCTGAACCAAGTGCGCTGCCTTGGGATGAAATAAAATCTGCTGATTTTAACAAGTTTTCTGATTTGAGTAAATATATTTCTGATTTAAATTCAAAACATTTAAAAAGAATCTCGACTGATAATGATTTTAAATATTTACTTGAAGATATAAGCATCTATAAAGAGAACAAGAAAAAAACTTTTATTTCTTTAAATGAAGAAAAAAGAAAATTGGAAAAAGATAAAGAAGAGCAAAGGAAACTTGAACGCGATGGAAAATCTCAGGATGAGAGTGAAACAGAATTAATAGATGACGAAGTTCCTACAGTAAAGAATGATAAAAAGGATTTTATACTTGATGAAACTGCTAAAATTCTTTCTGATTATATTTTAATGAGCGTTGGTTAAATGTAAGGAGTTAATCCATTTACAGAATCCAATAGTTTCGCTTTAACAATTGGTAAGATCGTTTCGTTAAATGGAAAGTCTAATTCGGTTTCACAAATGTAAGCCATTGGATCATAAAGACCCTGTGAATGTTTAATAAACTCTTTCATCAAATTATTTGCTGAGCCATTTAAAAGTTTAAATGGAATTGAACGAAGCAATTCTAAATCAAAATATTCAACAGGTTCATCTACAGACCAATTGATGGAGAGCTCATACAAATAAATTTTGTAAACATTAATTTTATTATCAGGCACAAGTACATAGCCTTTGCCGCGATATTTATCTGTATTACAGCAAGCTGTTACCTTTATATTTTCGTAAACAAATTGTTTTATTATTTCCGCTTCGTCTAATAGATCAATGTTTTCATTTAATCCCCATTTAACAAAATCAATTAATCTATCAAGTTGAAAACTAATTTGATGTGCCTTTTCTAAGATTACTAAACGGTCATCAATAAAAGCACCCTTCACTTCTTTCTCTAACCAATATTTGGATTCAATATTTTCGGAAAGAATATCATTAAATCTGTTTTGCAACTGCCATGCAAAATCTAAAGAAGGAAAAAGTTTATTCTTTCTAACATCAGCCTGCCACTTCTTCATGGTCTGTAAAAAAGTGTATCGGTTGGTTTCCCAATCAGAGCCGCAAGAAGTTATTTTCGATATGTCAAGATTCATTTTCATAATTTTGACATCAATATGGCAAATGTAATGCCATTAGTAATGATGCCAAAAGTTTGAAATCAATTTCTGCTTTACCAAATTTGTCAGACATTATTTCCTAAGAAACTTGCAAAAAACTTAAATTATAAGGTTGGCAAATTATGCATGTAATTATTTCTGATTTGTGCGGGCTACATAAAAATAAAGGGAAGTAAAATTTTACAATCTTACTTCCCTTTTTTTACTTCACACTAAAAGTTTGTGAACTAAATCTCAAACTTAATACCCTGTGCCAATGGAAGCGCTGTACCATAGTTTATGGTGTTAGTTTGTCGTCTCATATAAGTTTTCCATGCATCGGAACCGGATTCTCTTCCGCCGCCGGTTTCTTTTTCACCACCGAATGCGCCGCCAATTTCTGCACCGGATGTTCCGATATTTACGTTTGCAATTCCGCAATCAGAGCCTTCTGCTGATAAAAACATTTCTGCTTCTCTCATGCTGTTTGTAAAAATTGATGATGATAAACCTTGCACAACGCCGTTTTGCAATTCAATTGCTTTTTTAACATCACCGGAATATTTTATAAGATATAAGATCGGTGCAAATGTTTCCTCTTGAACTATCTTATAGTGATTTTGTGCTTCCACAATTGCAGGTACAACATAAGAACCCGATTTATAAATGTCGCCTTCAAGAACATTGCCACCATAAATAATTTTTCCGCCTTCTTCAATAACTTGTTTTAGTGCGTTGGTAAAATCTTTAACAGCATTTTCATCTATAAGTGGTCCAACATGATTTTTTTCATCAAGCGGGTTTCCGATTTTCAATCCGCTGTAAGCTTTTACTAAAGAATCTTTAACTTTTTCATAAATTGAATCGTGAACAATTAATCGTCTTGTACTTGTGCAGCGCTGTCCTGCAGTTCCAACCGCACCAAAAACAACTGCAGGCATTGCCATTTTAAGATCAACATCCGGAGTCATAATAATTGCATTATTTCCGCCAAGTTCTAGTATTGCCCTGCCAAATCTTTTTGCTAAAACTTCTCCAGCATGTCTTCCAACATTTGTAGAACCGGTAATAGATATCAACGGAACTCTTGTATCATTTAGAATCTTTTCTCCGATAGTAGAACCTTTACCAACTATTAAAGTAAATATTCCTTCAGGTAGATTATTTTCTACTAAAACATCTTTAATAATATTTTGGCAAGCTATCGCAGACAAAGGAACTTTCGAAGAAGGTTTCCAAACATTTACATCACCGCAAACGGCTGCTAACATTGCGTTCCATGCCCAAACGGCAACAGGAAAATTGAATGCAGAAATTGTACAAACAATTCCTAATGGATGATATTGATCGTACATTCTGTGGTTGGGTCTTTCTGATTGCATTGTAAATCCATAAAGCTGTCTTGATTGACCGACTGCAAAATCACAAATATCAATCATCTCCTGCACTTCCCCCATTCCCTCTTGTAATGATTTTCCCATTTCAAAAGAAACTAATGAACCGAGATCTTTTTTGTGTTCACGAAGTCTGTTACCAATTTGTCTAACGATCTCACCACGTTTTGGTGCCGGAACAGTTCTCCAATATTTAAAAGCAGATTCTGCGGTTGCTAAAACTTTTTCAAGATCAGCTTCAGAAGCCTGGTAAACCGATGCAATAAATTCACCAGTAGCTGGAGAATAAATTTTTAATTCGCCATGGTCTGTGGTTTCATTCCATTTTGTACCCGTTGAAGAACCAAAATTCTTTTCTTTAATACCAAGATTTTTTAAGAATTCCATAATGCAACTCCTTTTTAAGTGTTATATAATTTTATCTATAATTGATTTTAAAGTAATGCTTGTCATTTTGTTTTCAATCTCAACCTGAATTTCTGAAAACAGATTAAGAAAAATGTTATTTATTTTTTCTGATGCGCCGTTTTGTTTAAGATTAGTATCGTTAACATTAAGATAAAATGCTTTACGATCTTCAATCGCACAATAAATTTCCTGCAAATGAATTTGATTAGGTTTTTTAGCGAGAGAAAAACCACCAAGCATTCCGCTGTCGCTTTTTACAATTCCTGCTTTACCAAGCATCGATAAAAGTTTGCGAAGCTTAGAAGCATTTATCCCAACTGATGCAGCTATCTCTGTGCTATTTTTAGGCTTATCTTCAATAGCAAGGTAACTAAGTGCTTTTACTGAAGTGGATAATTTTGTTGATGATGACATAATTTTTATAATTGTTACGGTAAGTGTAACACTTTGTATAAAAAAAAGCAAATTAAAAAAAGCAAGCCCAAAGGCTTGCTTTTTTATTTTAATCGTAGCTCAGGACTCTGTACTGAGATTGCGAACGTTTATTTTTTAACAAGAAAAATAAAGTTCAGCTCGGGAGAGCTGAGCTACGAAAGTGGAAATTACTTAATCAAAGTTATCTTATTAACGGAGTTGAAATTCTTCAATCGATCAAGTGATTTTGCTTCGATTGTGTAAATGTAAATTACAGATGCAAAACTGCTTGCATTCCAGATTACATTGTGATATTCAACTTCTTTAACCTGTTCAAATAGAACATCAACTTGCTCGCCTAATAGATTGAAAATAGAGACTTCTAAAAAAATAATTGCCAATTTATAAAAATTTAAATAAGGTTGCTTCAAAAAAATAAGAGTATAAAGTGAGAGGCAATAAAATCAATAAATTTAAAGAAAAACGCCTGTAAATATTTTTTTCCCCTTGTGATAAAAGTGTGAAAATATTGTACTTCTTATCTATATTGTACTTAAGAATTTAAAAATTATGAAAAAAATCATTAAACATCTTTCAATCTCTCAAAGAAGCTATTTCATTTCAAGCTTCGAAAACTTATTCTAATTACTCGCCTATTCTCTATCTTTTTTTAATTACTCCATTTATTAACTCATTATCTATCAGGAGTAGAAAATGAATCCTATTACAACAGACGAAAACAAAATAAAAAATAACTACACACCATCAATCTCTGCTGAGCAGGTTATTCCAACATTATCAAAATATATGCTTGCAGATGGATTTGAAATAATTCTTGATCTTGATAAAAGCAATGGTGTAACTATTGTTGATGAAATTACGGGCGATGAATATCATGACTTTTTTACTTTCTTCGCATCTTCACCAATTGGGCTTAATCATCCTTACTTAAATTCAGATGAGGTTAAACAAGTTCTTGGCAAAGTTGCTGTTAACAAACCATCAAATTCGGATATCTACACAACCTATATGGCAGAGTTTGTAGAAACTTTTGCTGAAGTAGCAAAGCCCGATTATATGAAACATCTTTTCTTTATTTCTGGCGGTGCACTTGCTGTTGAAAATGGACTTAAAGTTGCATTCGATTGGAAAGTAAGAAAGAATTTTCTTAAAGGATACAAAGAAGAAAAAGGACATAAAGTAATTCACTTTAAGGAAGCTTTCCACGGAAGAAGCGGTTACACAATGTCGCTTACAAATACCGATCCTACAAAAGTAAAATACTACCCTAAATTTGATTGGCCAAGAATTACAACTCCTAAAATTAAATTTCCACTTGAAAATAATCTTGAAGAAGTTATAAAACGTGAAGAGAAAGCTTTAGCAGAAATTGATTTAGCAATCAAAAAGAATCTTGATGATATTGCTGTGATAATTATCGAACCTATACAGGCTGAAGGGGGAGATAATTTTTTCCGTAAAGAATTTTTCATAAAACTGCGTGAGATTGCTGATAAAAATGAAATCCTGCTTATGTTTGATGAGGTACAAACCGGATTTGGATTAACAGGCAAATTCTGGGCATCTGAGTATTATGTTAAACCTGATATAATAGCATTCGGAAAAAAAGCACAAGTTTGCGGTATTATGGTTTCCGATAGAATTGATGATATTGATGATAATGTTTTCAAAGTTTCAGGTAGAATAAATTCCACCTGGGGCGCTGATCTTATTGATATGGTTAGATCAAAATTTATTCTTGATGTTATAAAAAATGAAAATCTTGTTGAGAATTCTAAAAAAGTTGGCGAGTATTTAAAATTTCAACTAACTATAATTCAAGATGAAAATCCAAATTTAATTTCTAATGTGCGCGGGTTAGGTCTTATGTGTTCATTTGATTTACCGACCGCTGATATAAAAAATAAATTCAGAGAAATCTGTTACAAAGAAAAACTTATGATTTTAGGCTGTGGTGAAAAGTCAATCCGTTTTAGACCTCCGCTAAACGTTACTGAAAATGAAATTGATAAAGGCTTGACAATTATCCGAAAAGTTTTAAGCTTTATGTCGTCCAATAACTAAAATAAGTATTAACTACTTGCACAGTGCGGCTCCTTTGTTGGAGCCGTAACTGTTTTAAACTATTTTTGATTATGAAACTTTACATTGTAAGTACACCAATCGGAAATCTAAAGGATATTACACTCCGGGCAATAGAAACTCTTAAAGATGTTGATTTCATTTTATGTGAGGACACCCGAACTTCCGGTAATCTTTTAAACCACTTTGAAATTAGAAAAGAATTGATTTCACTAAATGCTTTTAATGAAAAAAATAAAATCGATTTTATTGTAAACAGAATTTTATCAAATCAAACTGCTGCTTTAATATCCGATGCAGGCACACCATTAATTTCTGATCCGGGAGTAAGACTTGTTTCATCTTGCATAAAAAACGGAATAGAAATCATTCCAATTCCAGGTGCATCTGCATTAGTTGCAGCTTTAAGTATGAGCGGCTTGCCAACTGATTCGTTTGTGTTCGAAGGTTTTATCCCACTAAAAAAAGGACGCCAAACAAAGCTTAAAGAACTGGCAGAGGAAAAACGCACTATAGTTCTTTACGAATCTACTTATAGAATTGAAAAATTGTTAAACGAATTAAATGAATTTTTACCTGATAGATTTGTTGTTGTCTGCAGAGAAATAACAAAAAAGTTTGAAGAAACCTGGCGCGGATTTCCAAAAGATTTGATTGAAGTTTTACCAAACAAAACAACTAAAGGTGAGTTTGTTGTTGTTATCGCTCCCAAACAATGGAGAGTTATATAAACTTAAATAGAATTTAAATAAGTATAATCTTTAACAATCTTATCTAAAAATAATAAAGCATTCATTTCACTTTGCACACTCATTTTATTTGATATTCCTTCTTTCGCTTTTTCTAAAATATTCTGATATGAAAATACATCAGTGTTTTTTCTATGGTTCAGAACGTCTTTTATAATTTGAATATCTTTATCAGTAAGCAAACTTACTTGCGGAAACTTAACTTCATAATTCTGAGTTAATTTTGGAATTAATATTTCTTCAAGTTTGACTTCATTTTTTAGTTTGATAACCGTTGTATTGCCTGCTAAATCACCAAGCCGCTGCCCTTTTCCATTTATTAGCATCGTAATTATTCCAACCGAACCATAAGTAAAAAAAACATCAATCGGTTTAATGAGCCAGCGTAAAAAATAGCTGCCAAGTCCGGGCTGAGTACCATCTATTTTTACAACTTTAATTTTTAATATTTTTTTCCCAACGGATTGCCCGTTTAAAAATGTTTCACTTAAAAAATCATAAAAGAAAAACGGTAAGTATAAAATTATAAACATCGCAGTTGAATAATAAAATTGCGAATTATAAAACAAATCATTTAAAGCTAACAGAACAAAAATCATAGCAAACCCGTAGCCAAATAAAATCAGCATATCAACAATCTGTGCTAAAACACGGTCTCCAATGCTTGCTATGTTGTATTGGATATCAACATTTTGTGTGGTTTCAATTCCAATATTTTCCATTAAATCATTCCCCTGGCTTTTAGCTCTAAATATTTATTAATAGTATTTACAGATAGATCCTGCGGTGTTGTTAGAATTGATTGGATTCCCATCATCGCCAACTCTTTCTGAATAACTTTTTTTTCAAATGAAAATTTTTCTGCAATGGTTTTGTGATAAATTTCTTCAAGCGAATCTGGTTTACTGTTTAATATTTTATCAAGTCCTGTGTTTTTAAAAAAAATAATAATTAGTAAATGCGATGATGCTAAGCTTTTAAAATATTTTAATTGTCGTTTAAGTGAATTAGCTGATTCAATATTTGTATAAAATAAAAGCAAACTTCTTTGTTTTATTTTTGATTTAACAACTGCAGAAAGTTTTTCATAATCTGATTCAAGAAAATCAGTTTGTTGACTGTAGAGCAGCTCAACTATTTTTTTCATCTGCAAAGAATTGCGTTCAGCAGGTAGAACAGAAGTAACTTTATTATTGAAAGCGATAATTCCCGCTTTATCTTGTTTTAAAAGTGCAATGTTAGAAATTACTAAAGAGGCATTAATCGCATAATCAACAAGAGACATTTTATCGAACGGCATTTTCATCGCCCTGCCCATATCAATAATTGAGTAAACCTGCTGTGATTTTTCATCAACATAATGATTTACCATTAACTGTCTTTTACGCGCTGTTGCTTTCCAATTTACAGTTCGATAATCATCGCCATTTACATACTCTTTTATCTGTTCAAATTCTAATGAGCGTCCAATACGTCTAATCTTTTTCACACCAACTTCAATAAGTCTATCGGATACAGCCATAAGCTGATATTTTTTCATTTGTATATAGGATGGATAAACAGCAACCGTTTTGTTTTGCTCAAATCTAAAACGACGAGCAACAATATTTAGTAAAACTGAAACATAAATATTCAAAGCACCATACTGATACTCGCCTCTTTTAACAGGTCTAACATTATAGTTAAATATTTTAGTTGTTGTCTTTTCAATCTCAGCATTTATTTCAAAATCTCTGATTTGGAAAACAAAAGGAAGCTCATCAATAATCTTTACAACGGTCTTAATAACATAATTGCTTGTTAAGATAATTTTAATTTCATTCTCATCACCGTTAGAAAGTCTTTCAGCTAAAACTCTTTCAGCAAACACTCCTTTTCTATTAGAGTAAAGTATTATTGATTCAAGAAGAATAATCGTTACAAATGCAATTAAAAATATTTTTGCAATAAAAAAAAGAATTGATAAAAAATATCCAAAGAAAAATAACAGCACTATTAATACTGCTATCAACAGAAAATTTGAAGTAAGATAAAATTCCTTAACAAGGCGCATTATCTTGGAACCTCAACACGATTAAGAATTTGTTGAATTATTTCATCAGTAGTTTTACCTTCCATTTCTCGTTCCGGTGTTAATATGATACGATGATTTAATGCGGGAAAAGATATTTCTTTTACATCATCAGGATTTACAAAATCTCTGCCGCGTATTGCAGCCAAAGCTTTTGCGCCATTCATAATTGCAATTGAAGCACGCGGTGAAGCGCCAAGATACAAATCACCATTGTTGCGTGTTTGATTTACAATGTTTGCAATATAAACAGCAATTTTTTCTTCAATATGGATTGAACGAATTTGAAGCCGATAATTTTCTAATTGTTCTTTTGAAAAAATCGGTTGAATTAAACCCAAATCATTTTTTGATTTTCTATCATTATACTCAAGTAAGATTTTTATTTCTTCATCCAAGGATGGATAGCTCATTTCAATCTTGAACAAAAATCTATCCAACTGCGCTTCAGGTAGTTTGTATGTTCCTTCGTGCTCAATTGGATTTTGTGTTGCAAAAATAACAAACGGGTTTTCTAATTTGTAAGTTGTTCCATCCATAGTTATCTGTCGTTCTTCCATCACTTCAAAAAGCGCTGCTTGAGTTTTTGCAGGTGAGCGGTTTATTTCATCTATCAAAATAATATTTGAAAAAATTGGTCCGCGTTTATATTCAAACTCAGATGTCTTCATATTATAAACTGATGTTCCAAGTATGTCTGAAGGCATTAAATCAGGTGTAAACTGAATTCTGGAAAAATCAGCAGAAATAGTTTTTGCAAGAATTTTTGCGAGCAATGTTTTTGCAATTCCCGGAACACCTTCAATTAACACGTGTCCATCCGCAAAAATTGAAGCAAGCAGAAGTTCAATCGTTTTATCCTGACCAACTATAATTTTTCTAATTTCAGATTTAACTTTTTCAACTGATTCTTTTAGTGATGATAAATCAGTTCTGTTTTCAATATTATTTTCCATAAGCACCTGTTTTAGTATAAAAGTTTTCAATTAAATTATTTAATTCGATTAACGTAACCTGTTTTATTGTTTTAGATATTGAAACAACCTTAATAAGTTCAATCATCTTTTTTATTACTGATTTATCCACATAACTTTTTTCGGCTAACTGAGAAATCAATTCATCATTTAAGTTTAAAGTTTTCAATGAATATTTTGCTCTTACATAATCCATAAAATAAGTGATTTTTTTATCAGCAATATTTTTATGATTTGATTGATTGTAATAAAGATTTCCAACTGTATTTAAAAATTCCAATGTTGTATTTGCCAACGGTTTTATTACAGGAATAACTCGCTGATCTCTTCTGCCTTTAAATATCACAAAAAAGATTGATGAAATTAACAAGGTAAAATAAGCCCATTTTAATGATGGCTGGCTCAATATATATCTTATTGGTGTGCTCGCATATTTATTAACCTCTTTATAATATTCATCCCAAATTACACCACGATTTTTTAGATACGAAAGACTTGTAAAAATATAATCTCTATCCGCATTTAGTAAATTGTAATTTGTAAAAATATTTGGAATGCAATGCAGATATAAATTTCCTTTACCATATTTAATTTTTATGAAGTTTACATTATCGTAATCATCAATGCCCAGAACAATTACTTTACTCGTATCAAATGAAGTAAAGAAGTGGTTATAATTTCCTTTTGTGAATTTGTAATCTGTATCTCGTTTAAGATTTGGATTTGAAAAATTTGCATACACTGAATCATATCCACCAAAGAAATTATAACTGGTATACAGATTTAAAGTATCTGTTAAAAACTTTCCAAAATTATTTGCAGCTATAAAAATATCATTTCCATTATCCAACAAACCGCTTAATACTTTTGCATCAAGTTCATCGGGTTCAAATTTATTGCAGATAATGATAATATTTTTGTTTTCAATTTTTCTTTCACGATTAATATTGTAGAAAGGCAGATTTGTTGATTCGATTTTTTGGTTAGGAAATAATTCAGGCAAAACATCATAAAGTAAAAATGATCCATAAGGTATTTTATCATTCTTTGAGTAAGTTGGCGACCAATCTGTAGGTTCGGGGGTAACAAGTTTGATAAGAACTAATCCAATAAAAACAACGGTAACAGGAATTATAAATTTTAGATTCTTCATTATGAAACCACTTCTAATGAAGAGTTAAGTTCTGAATAATCATTCTGTAACCGTTTATAGGCTTCAGAATCAATCTCAAATTCACCATACCATATATATTCAAAGCTCCATGTAATGCTTTTAAATTTTTCTTTTATTGATGACGGTTTTATTTCTTTAATAAACTCGCTATTTGTTTTATCAATCTTCCAATCAATTAATTGTTTATCGGAAAGGATTTTTAATGTTCGCAAATAATTCAAACGAATTGCATATCTAAAATTTTTATTTACAATCGCATTCTCAATCAATGTATCGTAATCAAGCGAATGAATATCTTCTAATGATTCTGAAACATTAAGCATGTTTTTATTTTTATTTGAAAAGAATAATCCTTTTATTTCTGATTTATAAAATCCAAATATTATTGCAAGCACAGCAAATGCTATAAGAATATAAATTAAAATATCCCAGACGGTTCCATAAGCATCGAACTGAGTTAATTTGGCAAATTGGCGACTAAGCCAATCCATTAACCGTTCCCACAATGTTCTAGAATACTCAAGATCTTCAAAATATTTAAAGTCTTTATCTTTAAGATGGATTAATATTTTTGCAGAATCTACATAACGTACATTTATTTCCGAGGAATCGTATCTGATATTATTAATTTTAGATTTTAGATTTAATGGAGCAGATGCAAGAGGATCAGCAATAATAGATTGTTGGAACATACTATCGTTGATTCCACTCTGAGGCTGTTCTGGTGAATCTCTTTGTGCAATTATATTTGCATTAAAATAAAAAGCAAATATCAATGAGAAAATAATTATGAATTTAAATCGATTCAATTTTATTTAGCAATCCTTTTGCTTCTTTCTGTTCAACAAGACTGAAGTAGTGAAATGCAATCCCAACAAAACTAATAGAATAAAACAAAAAGCTAAATGAAGAAATAATTGTGGTTACAATAAATATTATTTCTGTTGTGCTGTTCATTCCGCTTCCATCAAATGAATTAAATGCAACAAAAAACATTGCTATGTATTGTGGAATTTGAAATAAGAAACTCATAAAACCTTGAATCAAACTAAGTACAATTAACAAACCAAAAGTAAACCACCATTTATTTTTTATAAGATAGAAACATCTGCTCATTGCATCAAAAAATCCTTTGTCTTCATTTATCGCAACGATATAGATCATCATCAAAGTAATACTTACATAAATGCCGGGAATAATTACCAAAATAAACGCAAGTATTGTAATGATCGTGTATCCGATACTTAGCAATATAATCTTTAAAACATTTTTTTTAACTACGTTCCAAACGTCATCTACTTCAATCATAGATTCATCTTCACTTTTTAAATAAATAATTATATAAGAATAAATCGTGTTGACTAACATCATCAAAGTAAGAAACGAAAATAAAACATAAACACCGAATGAAATTCCAAACTGGCTGAGTGATGTACTTGTTGGGGTAAAAGAAAATATATCTTTTTGATAAAGTCCGCAAAATATTCCGCACAGCAAAATAAAAGGACCAACCAAAAATATTAATGCTTTGCCCAGCGGTTTAAAATTTTCACGAAGAAACTCAAAAGTAGCGCTAAGTACTTGTCCAAAATCTCTGTACTGCTGAAATTCAATTTTCTTTGGATTCATTTTTTGCTCTCCTGCTAAGTTTAAAAGGATAAATAATAACGTACCAGATTATAAATGATAATGAAGATATTATAATTGTAAGATTAAAAAATATTGGCATCTTGGTAAATCTTGTAACAAATGATTCAAGAAATCCGGCAATAATAAAAAGTGGAATCAATCCAATAATTATTTTAACTCCATCTTTAGCCGCAATTAAAAATGATTGTCTTCTTGAATAAGTTTTTGGAAACAAAATACTATTGCCTAAAATCAAGCCGGCAGCGCCTGCAATTATTATTGATGATATTTCAATTGTTCCGTGTATCCAAATAATGGAAAGCGCTTCAAATAATAAATTCCGTTCAAAGAAAAAATGATGAAAAGTTCCGAGCATAATTCCGTTATAAAGTAAAAGCAAAATTGTACCAACAGAAAGCATCAATCCCGATATAAAGGCATAAAATGAAACACGAATATTATTAAAGGTAATTCCCATAAACATATCAATGCCGTTCATTTGTTTGTAAACAGCAAGAGCATCGCCATGGTCAATGTTTTCAAGGGTCATATTAACGTAACTATCACCAAGAATCAGTCTAACAAATCCTGTATCACCTGCGGATGATACTACTCCAATTACAACTGCAGCAAAAAATATTATAAACGAAATCAATAATTCTTTTCTTCTTAAATAAAATATTTCCGGCAATTCATATTTCCAGAATGAAATAAACCGGCTGCGTTTTTCTTTTTTATTTTTATAAACTGATTGATGAACTTTTGAAGTTAAGCTGTTTAGATATTGAGTTGTTTTACTTTGCGGATAAAATGTTTTTGAATAGGATAAATCATCAGTCAACTGAATGAATAATTCAGCTAACTTATCGGGGTCTTTAAACGATGTTTTTTTTGAAAGGAACAATTCTACTTCACGCCATCGTTCAGAATTATTTTTTATGAATTGTACTTCTTTCAATCTGGAATTTTAGTTTAATCTTCATTTGCATAATCAACAACCGAACGAACATCGTAAGATTTTAATTTATCACGTCCTTTTAAAAAAGATAACTCAACAATAAAAGAAATTTGAACGACCTCGCCGCCAAGCTGTTCAACTAATTGGCAAACAGCATTCATAGTTCCGCCGGTTGCAAGTAAATCATCATGTATTAATACTTTATCACCTTGCTGAATCGCATCTGTGTGTATTTCAAGTTTGTCTTCACCATATTCAAGTGAATAGGATATTGAGACTTTTTCTGCCGGAAGCTTTTTCGGTTTACGAACCGGAATAAATCCACACTTAAGATTGTGTGCAAGCAGCGAACCAAAAATAAATCCGCGTGATTCAATTCCGATAACTTTATTAATCTTTTTCTCTTTAGTAAAACTAATAAGCTGCTGCAAAGTAAAATCAAATGCTTCCGGATTTTTCAGAAGAGTTGTAATATCACGAAACATAACCCCAGGTTTAGGAAAATCTTTTATGTTTCTGATATGCGATTTTAAATCCATTTATTTATCCTTATTAAGAAAATTCTCTATTCCGGTTTTAAAATCTTTAGTTGCGCGACTAATCGTGTTTAGTCCAATACAATAATCAACTGCTTCTTTTACAGAAAGATTAGAAATATTATTTATCATTTGTTTAGTTAGTCTTAAACTTCCCACTGAATTTTTATTTAATCTTTCTGCCAAACTTATTGATTCAGCTAAAACATTTTCTGATAAATAATTTACAAATCCGATCTCATAAGCTCTCTCGCCGGAAATAATTCCGCCTTCTAATAACAATTGCTTAGCCAAACCTTCACCAACTTTTTTAATTAAAAAGATGGAAACAATTGCGGGAATGAATCCAATTTTTACTTCACTGTAGCCAAATTTACTTTTTTCAGGATGTGCAACGATAAAATCAAAAACAGATGCAAGTCCGCAGCCGCCTGCAATTGCTGCTCCATTTACAGCAGCTATTGTTGGTTTTGGATATTCATAAATCATTAAAAATAATTCTGATAATGATTTTGAATCATTATAATTTTCTATTGTGGAATTTGTTGATAGGCTATTTAAGTATTCCAAATCAGCACCGGCACAAAATGAGTTGCCTTCACCTGTTATGATTATAGATTTTATTTCATCATTTATTTTGTAATCTGATAAAATATCTTTTAAACTTTTTACTAACTCAGGATTTAGAGCATTTCTCTTTTCAGGTCGCGCAAGAAATATTATTCCTGTGTTATTTTTTATTTCTGATTTTAACATTTGATAAACATCTTATTATCACACTTAGCGAAGACAATGTGTAATTCATAAATATTATAGAAATTCATCCTTCGACCC
>JBDTRQ010000266.1:0-2077 GCA_039931535.1 Ignavibacteriota bacterium | reverse complement strand
CGTAAGTTGTTGTATCCTGATTGTACTTATCAAAAAACCAGGCTGTACTTGAACCAAGCGAACCATCAGCAAAAGCTTTTAGCGAACCCATTCTTATATATTCATTTCCGTAACCAACTTTTATATTTTTCTTTACGTGATCTTCATAATCAGCAATGGGCCAGCGGGTAAAGATACGGCAGGTAAGTTTACCTTCATCTTTAGCTTTTTGAAATGCTGTTAACGCATCGTTATAAGTAATATCCTGCACGCTTGTAATTCCCAAATGTTTTGCTTCATCAAAAGCAGCAAGCAATGCTTGATAATTTTCTTCGGCTGTTGGATCAGGAATAAACTTTGTAACAAAATTCATTGCATTGTCTTTTAAAACGCCAGTTGGTTCTCCCGTTTTTGGATCTTTAACAATCAAACCACCATCAGGGTTTTCAGTATTTTTTGTAATTCCAGCTAATTTTAACGCAAAAGAATTTGCCACACCCATGTGTCCGTCAAGTCTTTCAACAAACACAGGTTGTTTTGAAACAACTTCATCAATCATTTCTTTTGAAGGGAGATCTTTTGTTTCCCATTTTTCATGATCCCAATAACCGCCGGTTATCCATTTGTCGGGAAATTTTTGAGAATAATCTTTTAAGATTTGTTTAAACTCTGCAGTAGAGTTTGCTGGACGCAAATCAATTCCGAGTAAATAAAATCCGCCGGTAATAAAATGAACATGATTATCAATAAATCCAGGCAGCATTAATTTACCGTTCAAATCCACCACATTTGTTGAAGGATCAATAAATGCTTTTGCATCCCCATTTGATCCAACAAAAATTATTTTGTTTCCTTCAATAACTACGGATTGAGCGAGAGGTTGATTTGCATTTACAGTATAAACTTTTCCATTTATAAATGCGGTTTTCATAGTTTGTGCCGTTAATGTTGTAAAAGTTAGAATTGTTAAAAAGAGACAAATTACATTTTTCATAATTTCCTTTTTGAATTGCTTATCCAAAAATAGGGTAGAGATTTAAAAAGAAAAAGGATTTAAACCATTAAAGATTTAAATCCTTTTGAAAAAAATATCCAAAAAACTATTTCATCAATTGCATTTTCTTTACTGAAGTAAAGCTGCCCGCTTCAATCTTGTACATATAAATTCCGCTTGACAGGTTTGAAGCTTTGAAATCAACTGAATGATTACCTGCTGAGAATTTTGAATTTACAATATCAGCAACTTTCTGTCCGATTAAATTGTAAATAGTAATTTTAACATTGCTCTCAATCGGAAGTGTAAATCCAATTTTGGTTGATGGATTAAACGGATTAGGATAATTTTGTTTTAAAGCAAAATCAGTAGGTGTTACTCCACTAACTTCCGCAGTTGATGAATATTCAAACGTTCCATCAAAATCAACTTGCTTTAATCTGTAAAATTGTTTTAAAGCTGATGCAGAAGTTGTATAACTGTAACTTTTAGTTTCTGTAGTTGTGCCGTATCCGGGAACAAATCCAATCTTTTCAAAATCTTTATTGTTATTACTTTTTTCAATATCAAAACCTGAATTATTAAGTTCTGTTGCAGTTGACCATTTTAATAAAACATTTCCATCAAATACAGATGCGCTAAAAGAAGTAAGCTCAACCGGGACGAAGTATGGTGAATTTAATTTATAAAAACCATTTCCTTGAGCAGCAAATTGTGTAACTGAATCCACGGAATAAACTTGATAGCCCTGAGAAGGAATATTAATCGGTGTCCAAGTCGTACCTGCATCTGTAGATCGCCAGCTTCCCGGAGATGTCGAATAACTGTTAACCAGAATTATATTTCCATCAGTTGGTTGGATGTAAACACCCCACATATTTATACTTCCAAAATATGTAACCTGAGTCCATGTTTGACCATAGTTTGTAGATTTTAAAATTCCACCGCCGCCGCTCCATTTTGTTGCCCAGGCAATTCCAGGATTTGTGTAATCAACAGAAATAGTTGGTATTTCACCCGATGTGGTGTGAGTTTGTGTCCAGGTTGATCCGTAATTCGTACTTCTAAAAATACCTGTACCGTTATCTCCGATAATTATGATTG
>JBDTRQ010000265.1:0-8615 GCA_039931535.1 Ignavibacteriota bacterium | reverse complement strand
TACGGAAATCATAATACATTTTAAACCTACACCACATTTTTTATTTGTAAATAATGAATCAACCAATCCCTGTAATCAGTTGGTTATTAGAATTCAGCCTGATGAAGGTATTTTATTAAAGTTTGGTATGAAAACTCCTGGATCCGGATTTGATGTCCAAAATGTAAATATGGATTTTCATTATTCCGATCTTTCCAATCAAAGAATACGACCTGCTTATGAGCGCTTGCTGCACGATACAATGAAAGGCGACTCAACTTTATTTGCAAGAACTGAAGAAGTATTGGAAGCGTGGAAATTTTTAACGCCAATTATTGAAAGCTGGGAAAATGATAAAGACGTTCCGTTATTTGGATATCCGGCAGGTTCGTGGGGTCCTGAATTTGCAGATGATTTAATTGACGGAGATAATTTAACGTGGAGTTATCCTTGTAAAAATTTATCAGAAAATGGTGCCTATTGTGAACTATAATTTTAAAATATTTAGCAGCTTGGATGAACTATCGGAATATTTTTCAAATTATTTAAGCAACCAAGTAGATTTATCAAACGATAAATTTAATCTTGTTCTCTCGGGGGGAAGCACACCAAAATATATTTTTCAATACTTGGCTTCTTACTTCAAAGAAAAAATTGATTGGAATAAAATAAATATTTTTTGGGGCGATGAACGATGCGTGCCGCCTGATAATCTTGAAAGTAATTTTAAAATGGCAGATGAAAGTTTGTTATCTAAAATAAACATTCCTGAAAAAAATATTTTTAGAATTAAGGGCGAAGAAAAACCGGAGAAAGAGGCTGAAAGGTACAGCAAAGTGATCGAGCAAAATATCCCATTAAAAAATTCTAAACCAAGATTTGACCTAATTATGTTAGGACTTGGTGAAGACGGACATACTGCATCTATATTTCCTGATCAACTTAGTTTATTAGAAGAAGAAAATATTTGTTCTGTTTCAGTTCATCCTGTTACAAAGCAAAATAGAATTACTCTTACAGGTAAAGTAATTAATAATGCAAAGAATATTGTTTTTATAGCAACGGGTAAAAACAAAGGGAAAATAGTATCTGAAATACTTAACAATAAAAACCACAACAAAAAATATCCTGCTGATTTTATAAAAACAATAAATGGAAATATGATTTGGCTTTTAGATGAATCAGCAACAAGTTTATTAGTTTAAATTCGATTAGCCCATTTGGCATCAGTAGTTGTCTTTTCTATCGCACTGATTTGTTTCGTTGTTCAACTTGTTAAGTCGGTACAGACAATTGCTTATCATTTCTTAAAAAATTAAACATAAAGTGGTAAAGATTACATTTAGTTGTACTGGAGAAAATAAGAAACCCGAAAATCGCTTAAAGTCGTAATCTTTGCATTAGTTTTTTTTGTGCGGAGAGCCAGGGGCTGTTTTCATACTTATAAAATCTTCCATTTTAATCCAAATTCGAAATATTTTAGGAAGTAGGTGCCACTTTGCTATCATTAATTTTAATTGTTTGTAAATTGTTGCGAAGAGATACCGAAAATCAATTACTGTAAAACTCCAACATTTTTAATCAAATCTTTTTTACTATTCTATTAAAGTTCAACCAAATGTTCTTCACAATTAAATCCTATTTCTGGTTGAAATCGATCTTATTATTTTGTTAAAACTGATTTTCGAATGGTACAAATTAAAATTATTTCTTGATGGTGGTCAGGTTCTTTTTTTAAAATTACGCGACCATAAAAAATATATTAATGTAACCACTTGACAATCAACAATTAATGATTTAGTTTAAAACCATAATGTAAACGTTTACATTATGATATTATTTAACAAACATTAATTAATTAAAGGAGAGTGCTATGAAACGACTTTTATTAGTTTCGCTATTCCTGTTTTCTACTTTATCATTTGCCCAGCCGGTAATTGATTTTGAAACTGTTGGCAATGGCTGGGGTTGGACTGTTTTTTCACAAGGGACAGGTGGAAGTTTTGATATTGTTGCAAACCCAGCACCAGGGGGATTAAACACATCTGATAGTTGTGCCATGCTGGTTATTAGTGCTGATGGTGATCCTTGGGCAGGCGTTTTTTCCACTGATTTTCCTGATATGATGATAGATGCATCCAATTGCATAGTTAAAGTTTTGGTTTATAAAGATGTTACTACTAGGTTTAATTTAAAACTTGAACCACCCAATGTTGATCACTTTGATTCGAACACAGTAATAAATCAGTGGGAAGAATTAACATTTGATTATTCATCTTCTATCGGTACAACATCTGCAACATTAACTCTAATTCCAGATCAAGAGCCCCCATTCCCAAGAACTTATGCAAGTGTTAACTATATAGATTATATCCGATTTACCCCACAGATAGTGCCTGTTGAGCTAACATCTTTCACAGGTGCTTTTGTTGGTAACGATGTTGAATTAAAATGGGCTACTGCTACAGAACTTAACAATAGAGGATTTGAAATTCAGAGAAGTATAAGCGGTTCTCCATTTGTTACAGTCGCTTTTGTTGAAGGTAATGGAACTACAACTGAGCAAAGACAATATTCATTTACAGATCGAAATGTTGAATCACGTATAAACTATGCATACAGATTAAAACAAATTGATTTTAATGGTACTTTTGAATACTCATCAGTTGTAAATGTTGGTTTTACATTACCATTAGAATTTGTTCTTGAACAGAATTACCCAAATCCATTTAACCCCTCAACAAGTATTGCTTACTCAGTACCTGTAATATCAAATGTAACACTTGATGTTTACAATCTGATCGGACAAAAGATCGTTACGTTAGTTGAAGGTCAAGTTGAAGCCGGAAAACATACAGCACAACTAAATGCTGTTAATATGTCTTCAGGAATTTATTTCTTTAAGCTAACCGCAGTTGGTGAAAACGGATCTCAATTTTCATCAAGCAAAAAAATGACCTTGTTGAAGTAATCGTATTACTAAATATCCTTGGAAGCAGAATAGGAATATTCTGCTTCCTTTTGATTATATAAAAATATGACTCCCACAATTAAACAGATAGCTAAAAAAGCTAACGTATCAATTGCCACAGTTTCAAGAGCTCTTAACAATGATGTCAGTGTTACAAGTGAGACCAGAGACAAAGTGCGGCGCATTTCTGATGAACTTAATTACAAACCAAATCTTGTTGCAAGAAACTTTGTTAAAAAGACCTCCTATGCAATAGGGTTAATACTGCCTGATATTTCTGATGAATTTTTTACGGATATTATTCGTGGTGTGGACGAAATAACTTATAAAAATGGTTATTATACTGTGGTGGCAAGTTCCCATAAACATCGATCACTTGCTGATTCTTTCTCAACATTTTCCCAAACAGGATTAGTCGGTGGTGTAATTCTATTAATGTCTGAAATATCTGATGATTTAAAAAGTATGTTAGATCGCGCAAAAATTCCTGTGGTATTAATTGGCGGCGGGGAACAAGATGGTGATTTTGATACAGTTGCAATTGATAATTATCAGGGTGCTTTTAATGCAACGGAATATTTGATTAAAAAGAAAAAATTTAGAAAAATTGCTCATATAACCGGTCCTGCAGAAAATTATGACGCATTTCTTAGAAAAAAAGGATTTATTGATGCCTGCAAAAAAAATGATGTAAGCATCAACAAATCTTTTATTGTTGATGGAAATTTTACTATTGATTCCGGTTATCATGGATTTATTCAGTTGTATGGTTTACAGGAAAAGCCGCAAGCAATTTTTGCAGCTAATGACATGATGGCGCTTGGTTGTTATGATGCAGCAAATTATTTCAATGTTAAAATTCCTGATGATATAAGTCTGATTGGATTTGATGATATATTTATTTCGAAATATATCAATCCAAGCTTAACTACCGTACGTGTTCAAATTGAAGAGGTTGGAAAAGCTGCCGCCACTCTTTTAATGGAAAGACTAAATAGTTCGAATGGCAAATCTCATTCGTTAATTAAAATTCCTACTGAATTGATTATAAGAAATTCTTGTTAAACTTGATTAAATGAAACTTGATGGAAAAATTTTCTACAAAATATGGTCACTTTTCTTCTGATGGAAATGAATATATAATTACAAATTTTAGAACTCCTAAACCGTGGGTTAATGTAATATCAAATGGTAAATATGGATTAGTAGTTTCTCAAATTGGTGGTGGCTTTAGCTGGGATACTCATTCCGAGTTTAATAGATTAAATCGCTGGCATCAGGATTTGGTGCAGGATAATTGGGGAAAATATTTTTATATAAAAGATAATGTTACTGGCGATGTTTGGTCGCCTACCTGGATGCCTGTAAAAACTGATCTTGATTTTTATCAGGCTGCTTACGGTTTTGGATATGCAAAATTCACATCAGAATTTAAGGGAATAAAAATTACGTTAACAGTTTTTATTCCAAAAGATGAAAATCTTGAGATTTGGAACTTCTCGATTGAGAATAAAACTTCACAAAAAAAATCACTTTCTATTTTTTCATACTTTGAATGGTGTTTGGGTTCATCTTCAGATCATCATAGAGAATTTCATAAAACATTTTTAGAAACTCACTTTGACGAAAAATTAAATTGTATGACCGCAACAAAAAGATTGTGGGAAATTCCTTTAGGTGATAGAGGACATTGGAACATCGAATATCCTTACTTTGGATTTATATCTTGCTCAAAAAAAATATCCGATTTTGATGGTGATAAAGATAGTTTTATTGGGCAGTACGGATCACTGCAAAATCCTGCTGGATTATCTGCAAAAAGTTTAAGTAAGAAATTGGGTAAATGGAATGATTCAATTGCATCAGTAAAAACTAAAATTGAAATTCAACCAGGTAAAACTGAAAATGTAAATTTCTTTATTGGTATTAAAGAAAATAAAAATGAAATTGTAGCATCACTAAAAAAATATTCATCGCAAAAAAATATTGATAGGGCACTATTTGATGTAAAATTGTTCTGGCATAAAATGTTTGATACACTTGTAATCGAAACACCGGATAAGGCAATGAATTTAATGGTTAACAAGTGGTTAAGATATCAAGCAATTGCAGGAAGACTTTGGGGAAGAACAGCATATTATCAGCAAAGTGGTGCTTTTGGTTTTAGAGATCAATTGCAAGACAGCATGGTTTATCTTCCAATCGATCCAAAGAAAACTGAAGAGCAGATTAAACTACATGCAAGACATCAATTTGAAGACGGAACTGTACTGCATTGGTGGCATCCAATTTCGGAAACAGGATTGCAAACAAAAATGACTGACGATCTCTTATGGCTTCCGTTTATTTTACTAAACTACATTGATGAAACAGCCAACTATAAAATCCTCTCTCAAAAAGAACCCTATTACGATAACAAAAACAAAAAAGATTCTTTGTTTGATCATTCAGTTGCAGCGATTGAAAAAGTATTTACAAGAATGAGCAATCGCGGATTAACATTAATTGGTGCCGGCGATTGGAACGATGGACTAAGTGCTGTTGGATTAGAAATGAAAGGCGAATCAATTTGGTTAACGGAATTTTTCTATCTGATACTGGTAAGATTTTCTGATTTGTGTAAAGATATTGGAAAGGTGAATCTTTTTAAAAAATATTCCCAAAAAGCTAACGAACTAAAAAAAGCATTTGATAAAAATGCATGGGATGGCGAATGGTTTTATCGTGCAACAAAAGATGATGGGAAAAAAATCGGAAGTAAAACATCGCCCGAAGGAAAAATATATCTTAACGCTCAAACCTGGTCTGTTATCAGCGGCATTGCAGAAAAAAATAAACAGCAAAAATCAATGGATGCTGTAACGAAATATCTTTTAAAAAAAAACGGCTGTTTGTTGTTAAGTCCTGCTTACACAAAACCAGATAAAATGATTGGATATCTTTCACGTTATGCACCGGGCAGAAGAGAGAATGGCGGAGTTTACACGCACGCAGCAACCTGGGCTGTATGGGCATATTCATTATTAAAGAAAAATGATCTTGCATTTAAAACTTATAAAAATTTGTGTCCGATTTATAATGGAATGAACCCCGATGAATATGTTGCAGAACCGTATGTTACTCCGGGTAATATTGATGGACCAGATTCACCCAATTACGGAATGGGTGGATGGACATGGTACACTGGTTCAGCAGCGTGGTATCAAAAAGTTATTGTTGATTGGATACTTGGTGTAAGAGCCACAAAAGATGGGTTAGTTGTTGACCCTTGCATTCCGGATGATTGGAAGGAATTTTCGGTTAAAAGATTGTTCAGAGGCGTTAGTTATAAGATAGATGTTTTTAATAAATCAAAAACCGGCAGCCAAAAAAAACATATTACAGCCAATGGTAAAATGATTGATGGAAATGTAATTCCAATTTTTAAAAAAGGCGAAGTAAAGGTAGAAGTTTATTTATAGGAATTAAGATTTTTCTCAAATACAGTTAAATAATAATTAATTCAGTAATACTAGGAGAGGCTATGAAAACACTTAGATTAATAATTCCGATTATTGCAATTGTTTTTCTTTTGCAATCTGCATCACTTGCACAATTTGCTGAAAGGCAGGATGTAATATGGGCACGAACAGTTCCTGCAGGTACAATTACAATGGATGGCGTATTGAACGAAGCTGCATGGTCACAGGCAGAATCTATAAATATTATTTATGAACAACCGGGAAGACTGCCTTCAAGCGGTTGGAGGGCAGAGCAAAATGCTGATGCCGTTACAGACCCAACACATGCAACAGTAAAATTTCTTGTTTCAAGCGATAACCAATTATGGCTCTCGTTTGATATTCCTGATTCTTCAATTGGTGGCTCCGGCTGGCCAACTTGGGATGGAATATTAATGTCTATAAAAAATAAAGCAAGTCTTGATCCACTATCCACCATTGCAACTGCTGGCGAATATTTCTATACTTTTTGGACTGCCGGATTACCGAGTGAACTTCCAGTAGTCGGTTCATATCCAAGATTTGTTGGAACATTTGGAAACTTTACTGATACAACAAGAACTCCTCAGCAGAGAGCAGCTTGGGATGCAAAAACTTTAATCAACGGCACTTCAAATGATGCAGGAAGGGATGTAAGCTGGGTAACTGAAATGCGTGTAGATTTATCTTCTGTTGGTTATGATGTAACTGATACCGATGGTGATTTGGTTGCTCTAAATTTTAGTATTTGGGATTGCGATTATCTTTTTGAAGGCGACCCGTTGAAGATAAATGTTACAAGAACACATCTTCAAAGTCCTTGGGGTAATACAAATGAAAACAATGTTATGCGTGTTTATGCAAAACCAGATGTTGATCTAACGGCTGTTCTTCCAACTGTTGCGCCGGATGTTGTAATTCCAAACGGAGCAACATTTGCTGACCCAGTAATTGATGGAAATCCAGATGAACCAGTTTGGGCTGGTGCTTACAATTTTGAATTAGGGTGGGATATAGAAACACTAAGACAAAATTATCCAGGTGTTGGCAAATTTATGAGTGCACATTTTCAGCCTGAAGTTAATTTAAATCCAAGACCACCAATCCTTGATCCTTCGTCAGCACATATCAGGATGTTTTTTAAAGATAAATATCTATACTTATCAGCAACAATTACAGATGGCAGAGTTCAGGGAATAGAAAATTATGATCAAATTGATGGTTTAATGGTGATGATTGGACATAGAACCGAGAAAGATGACGATAATAAAATTGTTTTTAAACCAATGCGAATTAGTTTTAACACTACTGGTATTCCTACAGCTTATGACTATTTGCCATCACTCATAGATTCCGGTAAAGCAGAATTTGGTGTTGCATTAACCGGTGCCACAACCGTAAATGTTAATACAGATATCGATGAAGGTTATTCAATCGAGTTAAAAATTGATTTAACTGGATTAGGTTATCCAGCAGATTTAGGAGATAAATTAATTTTTACAGGTGTTATGCTTGCAGATGGAGATTCATTTGAAGATCCATTAGCAAATTATGGAACTCGCGCATGGTGGTTTAGGGAAAATGCTGGCGGACCTGTTGCAGCCTGGGGCGTTTTAGATCCTGCAACACCAGTTGGTGTTGAAGATGAAAAAGTTGTGGTTATTCCAAACTCAATTGAGTTATACGGAAATTATCCAAATCCATTTAATCCAAGCACAACAATTAAATTTGCAATTCCGGAAACGGGTAATGTGAATATAAAAATTTACAACACAGTTGGTGAGGAAGTAAAAAATGTAAATTTAATTAATAGAAATGCTGGTGAATTAGATTATTCATTTAATGCGGCTTCAATTTCATCGGGAGTTTATTTCTATAAAATTACTCTTAACAATTCTACATCCGGTAAAAGTTATATTAGCACTGTTGGTAAAATGATTCTACTTAAGTAATTATTTAAAGCGAAGAGTTGAAACACACTCTTCGCTTTTTTTATAATCTTAAGCTAAAAGAATGGATAATAATATGAAGCAAATAAATACCAAGTTGAATTCCTTCGCATCAAAAAAAATAAATGTGTTTATCGTTTTTATTTTTTTGATGGTTCTTTCCGTAAATCTTTTCTCTCAAACATCCGGCAAATTAGTTGGAAAAGTTACCGATCAAAATGGTGAGCCTTTAATAGG
>JBDTRQ010000264.1:0-5396 GCA_039931535.1 Ignavibacteriota bacterium | reverse complement strand
AACTCCACTTACAGAAGATTTTATTGAGAAGATAAAAAAGTTTGAACCTGGTGTACAGTTTTTGAGCGATTAGTCTATCGTCATGCTGAACTTGTTTCAGCATCTTATTATATTGATTTGGTAGATTCCGAAACGATCCGCCGCGGCGGACGGAATGACAGCAGAGTTAATAAAAAAATAGATTACAATGACGTTTTTTTCGGAGGTAATAAAATGCGCAAACTAATTCTTGATATCGAAACTTGTTCTTATCCATTTGAATCTTTATCCGAAAGCCAGCGTGAATATTTGTTAAAGTACGCTGAGAAAGAAACCGATCCCGCCAAAAAAGAAGCGATGAAGGATGAAGCAATTCGTTACACATCACTTTATCCTTTTACTGCCAAGTGCATTGCAATTGGAATGTATGATGTGCAGAAAGAAAAATCCTATGTTTATTACGAATCTGAATCCGCCACAGGCGGAGAAGAATGGAATTCTGAAAACACAAATGTGCTTTACAAAGGATTATCAGAAAAAGAAATACTTGAATCTTTTTGGCGGATTGCACAGCACATTGATCAATTTGTAACATTTAACGGAAGAAATTTTGATATTCCATTTTTAATGATGCGCTCTGCGATGCTTGGTGTTAAAGTAACAAAAAACTTAATGGGTTATCGTTACGGTGATATTCATATTGATCTGCTTGAGCAGTTTACTTTTTACAGTACAACCAGGAAATTTAATTTAGATTTTTACTGCCACGCATTTGGGATCGAATCACCAAAAGCAAAAGATATTTCCGGGATGGAAGTAAAAACTCTCTACGAAGCCGGAAGAATAAAAGATATTGCGGTTTATTGTTCTAAAGATATTTATGCTACTTATCAGTTGTTTAAGATTTGGAAAGAGTATTTAGCCCATCCCTAAATTCCTTCCCTAAGGGAAGGGACTTTTATACCATGATATAAAAGGTTTTGTTTAAATCTTTAGTTTTTACATTTGATTTAAGATTGTGTAAGTTTGCCAATAAAACTGTGTAAGGAGAAAATATGCCGACAAACTTAAATATAAATGATTCTTTATTAGAAAAAGCTGTTTTACTTGGTAAACATAAATCTAAAAAGGAAGCTGTTAATACTGCACTTGAGGAATATGTTAAACTGCGAAACCAAATAAAGATTAAAGATTTATTTAACACAATCGAATACGATAAAAATTACAATTATAAAAAACAGCGCGTAAAAAAGTGAATGTAATTGTAGATACAAGCATTTGGTCTCTTGCCCTTAGAAGAAAAAAGGAGCAAGTATTTAAAGAACTTAAATTTCTTGAGTCTTTAATTGATAACCAGAAAATTTGTATGCTTGGTCCAATAAGACAGGAATTATTATCTGGAATTAAGGAGCAAAAGCAATTTGCTCAGCTAAAAAATTTATTATCATCCTTTGATGATTTTCAAATCATTACAAAAGATTACGAACTTGCTGCTGAATATTTTAATCTTTGTAAAAGTAAAGGTGTACAAGGTTCTAATACCGACTATTTAATTTGTGCAATTTCTTATCGAAACCGTTTTCCAATTTTTACAAACGATAATGATTTTGAAATATTCTCCCAGTACATTCCGATTACGCTTGTAAAGAATTATTGAGAGTTATTAAACTTTGCAATGGTTTAAGAATTGTGAATAATTTTTCAATATTAGATTAAAATTTCATAATTATATTTTTGATGAGAAAATCTGTGGTAATTATCCAAACATTCCTTTCTCCGCTTTGGGAATAAAATCCTTTCAATTATTTCAAATAATAGAATTCAAATTTCAAATTGTATGCTTTTAATGGTACAAAATCTTTTTGAAAAGTTTATATTTGCCACACAATTTTAAGTTTTTTTACCCGATTAAGAATCTAAACTGTTTAGCATTTTTATTTAATGTCAACCAAAGCAAATACAAGAAATCAAATTATCTGTTATCATTGCGGCGACTTTTGTAATGATAAATCCATTGCAATTGAGGACAAATATTTTTGCTGTTCTGGCTGTAAAACTGTTTATGAAATTTTGAATCAGGGTGAACTTTGCACTTACTATAATTTTCAGGAAAATCCCGGAATTTCACCAAAGAATTTTGAATCCAAAAAGTTTGATTATTTGGATGACACTACAACGATTACTAAACTTTTAGATTTTAGTGATGATAAAATTTCTAAAATAACTTTCTTCATTCCGCAAATTCATTGCAGTTCTTGTATTTGGCTTCTTGAAAATCTTTTTAAATTGAATCCCGCTATCACAACATCAACAGTAAATTTTGTTCGTAAAGAATTAACTGTAAAATTCTTACATCAAAAAATATCTTTAAAAGATGTTGTTGTTTTAATTTCTTCAATTGGATATGAACCGCAGATAAATCTTGATACAGCAGAAAAGAAAACCGAAACCAAATCCAATAAAAGCCTGTACTACAAAGTTGGCGTTGCAGGATTTTGTTTCGGAAACATTATGATGTTCAGCTTTCCGGAATATTTTTCAATCACAACTGCGGATAGTTTATTAAAATCATTTTTTAATTATTTAAATCTTATTCTTTCACTGCCTGTCTTTTTTTATTCAGCTTCTGATTACTTCGTTTCTGCTTACAAAGGTTTGCGAAAAAAAATAATTAATATAGATGTTCCATTGTCTTTGGGCATTTTAGTCCTTTTTCTTCGCAGCGTTTACGATTTGTCAATTTTAAATCAGGCAGGATATTTTGATTCGTTAGCAGGATTAGTTTTCTTTCTGCTCATCGGAAAAATCCTGCAGGAAAAAACTTACGATGCAATGAACTTTGAGCGAGATTACAAAGCATATTTTCCACTTTCAGTTACAATCAAACAAAATGAAATTGAAAAATCAATTCCCGTTGCAAATATGATGGTAGGAAATAGAATTATCATCAGACAAAATGAAATTGTTCCCGCTGATACGATACTAATGAACGGTGACGGGTTGATTGATTACAGTTTTGTTTCAGGAGAGTCTCATCCAATTCATAAAGTTAGAGGTGAAATAATTTATGCAGGCGGAAGACAGAAATCCGGATTAATAGAACTTGAAGTCATTAAAGAAGTATCACAAAGTTATTTAACACAACTTTGGAACAACGATACCTTCAACAAAAAGACTGAGAGCGAGTTTACAAATTTTTCAAACACCGTTAGTAAATATTTTACAATTGTTATTTTATTAATTGCGTTTGCAGCAGCCGCATTTTGGTTTTCGGTAAGTTCTTCAATAGCAATTAATGTTTTTACTTCGGTTCTGATTGTTGCTTGCCCATGTGCTTTGGCGTTATCAACTCCTTTTACTCTTGGCAACACGATGAGAATTTTTGGAAGAAATAAATTCTATCTAAAAAATGCTTCCGTTGTTGAGATGATGGCAAAGATAAATTCTATTGTATTTGATAAAACCGGAACGATTACGGAATCAGGAAAATCTGATATTATCTATACAGGTAGAATTTTAAATCCAACAGAACAGAAATGTATTAAATCTTTGGTTAGAGGCTCTACACATCCGTTAAGTAAAAAGATTTTTGATTCGATAGATGGGGAAGATTTTTTCCCGGTTACAAAATTTAATGAGCCAACCGGAAAAGGTATTGAAGGTGTTGTTTATGGAAATATTATAAAAATTGGTTCCTCCGATTTTGTAGATTATAAAAAGAATGAAACTGAAATAGATATTATTAAAACAAGAGTTTATGTTTCAATGAATTCCGAAGTTGTTGGCAATTTTACAATTTCAAATTCTTACAGAACAGGAATTGATAAAGTTGTAAAAAATCTCTCTAATGAATATCAACTATCATTGCTTTCCGGAGATAACAACGGCGAAAAAGAAAATCTTTTAAAAATATTTAATTCTGATTCGCAGCTTTATTTCAAACAATCGCCTGAAGACAAATTAAATTTTATAAAAAAATTACAATCGGATAAAAGTAAAGTTTTAATGATTGGCGATGGACTAAACGATGCCGGGGCATTGAGCCAAAGTGATGTTGGAATTTCGGTAACTGATGATGTTAGTAATTTTACACCAGCTTGCGATGCAATAATTGATTCAGGACAATTAAAAAATATTGCAGCTTTTTTAAAATTTTCTAAATCCAGTTTAAAGATTATTCATCTAAACTTTTTAATATCATTTTTTTATAATTTAGTTGGGCTAAGTTTTGCAATTAATGGAATGTTATCGCCTCTAATTGCTGCTGTGCTTATGCCGATAAGTTCGATCAGTGTTGTTTTGGTTGCAACGCTCGCAACAAATTTAATAGCTAAAAAAAGAGGCTTGCTATCTCAGTAATAGTTGTGTTGATAGGATTTAGTTTGCTTGTGGCAATTGGATTTTTAATCGCTTTTTTATGGAGCGTTAAAAACGGACAGTACTCTGATACTTATACACCATCAGTTCGAATGCTTTTCGAAGATGAAAAACCAAAAAAAGAAAAAAATTGTGAAAATGAAATAGAAATAAATAAAGAGAAAAAAACTTGAAAATTAAATTACAACTTCAAATAAAGGAGCCACTATGCAGTTAGAGAAGTTTAGTTACGATAATAAAATCGTAAGAGATTTTACTATAGCATCATTGGTATTTGGTGTTGTGGGTATGCTTGTTGGTGTGCTTATCGCAAGCCAGCTTTTTGCCCCCGACCTGAATTTCAGTATTCCGTTTTTAACATTCGGAAGAATTCGACCCTTGCACACCAATGCGGTTGTTTTTGCTTTCGTTGGAAATGCGATTTTTGCCGGTATTTATTATTCGCTCCCAAGACTTCTTAAAGCCCCTATGTTTAGCACCTTGTTAAGTCGCATTCACTTTTGGGGATGGCAATTAATAATTGTAGCTGCTGTAATTTCGCTTCCGCTCGGTCTTACATCAAGTAAAGAATATGCTGAACTTGAATGGCCGATTGATATTGCAATAACTCTTATTTGGGTTGTCTTCGGTATCAATATGATTGGTACGATTATTAAGCGAAGAGAAAAACATATGTATGTTGCAATTTGGTTTTATCTTGCTACATGGGTTACAGTTGCAGTTTTACATATTGTAAACTCTTTTGAAATTCCAGTAAGTTTATTTAAAAGTTATTCCTTGTATGCGGGCGTGCAGGATGCTCTCGTTCAATGGTGGTACGGGCATAATGCAGTTGCATTCTTTTTAACAACTCCTTATCTCGGTTTGATGTATTATTATTTACCTAAAGCTGCCAACAGACCAATATACTCTTACAAACTTTCTATTGTCCACTTTTGGGCTTTGATATTTTTATATATCTGGGCCGGTCCGCATCACTTACTATATTCTTCTTTGCCGGATTGGGCGCAATCTTTAGGAACAGTTTTTTCAATTATGTT
>JBDTRQ010000263.1:0-1807 GCA_039931535.1 Ignavibacteriota bacterium | reverse complement strand
TTAAATCTGCAAATAGAAAAACAAAAAACTTAAAAAATTAATTTCTGTTATTATTATCGGTAAGAAATTATATTGGTTTAGTTTATTTTGCAATAGCATAAATTTTTATAAGAAATTTTAGGACACTTAATGAAACTTGCCACACTTTGCTATGTAATTGATAAAAAAAATAATTCCACACTAATGCTGCATCGCGTAAAAAAAGAAAATGATTATCATAAAGGAAAATGGAACGGACTTGGCGGAAAGTTTGAAGCGGGCGAAAGTCCCGAAGAGTGCGCGATAAGAGAAATTGAAGAAGAGTGCGGATTAAAGGTTAAATCGGTAAAAATGAAAGGATTTATTACGTTTCCTATGTTTGATGAAAAAGAAGATTGGTATGTTTTTCTTTTTACTACTGATGAGTTTGATGGAAAATTAATTGATTCGCCGGAAGGAAATCTTGCCTGGATAAAAAACGATAAACTAACCGAGCTAAATCTTTGGGATGGCGATAAGATTTTTATTCCCTGGTTGTTCGAGGATAAATTTTTCAGTGCAAAGTTTAATTATCAAAATGGAAAGTACATGAATCACGAGGTATTTTTCTACTAAATATTATGAAAAACATTTACAAACATATTTTATGGTGGTTTGCTTTTCCGTTTGTTGGAATTTTAAATGGTGTGTTAAGAGAGTTAACTTATAAAAAATATGTTGGAGATCTTCCAGCGCATCAAATATCAACCGTAACAGGAATTATTTTCTTCGGAATTATTTATTATTTCATTTTCAAAAAATGGAAAATTGAATCTGCTAAACACGCTGTTCTTATTGGGTTAATCTGGCTTGGCTTAACTATTCTTTTTGAGTTTGGGTTTGGACATTACATAATGGGCAATCCCTGGGAAAAACTTTTACACGATTATAATCTTGCAGAAGGCAGAGTTTGGGGTTTGTTTTTGGTGTGGATAACAATTGCACCTTTTGTTTTTTATAAAATGTTAAATCATAAGGTTTAAAATAATTACATTAATATTTTCCCTTCGCATTAATAAAATATTCAATCTTTTATGAAGTTAATTTTCTTTCCCACATAAAAGGATTTACGAATGCGGCTTATAAAAAAAAACGAAGAGAACTTTTAAGAAAAAAAACGAACATACCTTTTCAAGTAATTGATTGGAATAATATTCCGAAAGAAGAACACACAGGAGAAGCAGGAACCTCATTCTGGCAAACTTTGCAATATGATGATTTACGTGTACGTATTGTTGAATATGACGCCGGTTATCTTGCTGATCATTGGTGCAGAAAAGGACACATTGTTCATTGTATTGAAGGTGAGGTTTTAAATGAACAAGAAAATGGCAAAGTGCATTTGTTAAAAGCTGGAATGACTTATATAGTTTCTGATAATTTAAGTTCGCATCGTTCCATTGCAAAAGGAAAGGTTAAGCTTTTAATTATTGATGGTGATTTTTTAAAGTAGTTTTGCCAATTATTGATTCTTTCTCTCCAATTATGATTTTAATACACTATCCAAAGTAAATATTATTTTTATTTTGTTGAAATTTTTTGATGCAGATTAGGTGTTTCTTATTAACTTAAGTTATCAAAACAAATAAAAAACAAACTACAACAAAACTGAAAAAGAAAAATTCTTTGCAAAAAAATTTTTGCTTTCACTTAAAATATTTTTTTAAATTCGTTTTAATAATATTCTTATTCCTTTCCATAAAAATCTACACGCAAGAAATTAACTTTAAACATCTGACCGGCAATGATGGTCTTTCTCAAAATTTTGTATCCTGTATCCTGCAAGATC
>JBDTRQ010000262.1:0-3339 GCA_039931535.1 Ignavibacteriota bacterium | reverse complement strand
AATCAGCAGCTTTATCAAATATTCTTACTTTTATTTGCTCGCCTGAAAGTGGAAAATTAACTTTCCCTTTTTTATATAGTGAATTATCAATACTTGATTTATTTACTATTTTAGATTTACTTAATGATTGATCTAACAAAGCATTAATTAATTTCAGGTAATCAGCATTTCTAAATCCCCATTCTGATGTTTCTTTAATAATTGCTTTCAATACTGTTTCAACATTAACATCATTTGTTACTTTCATTTCAAAATCAGTCATTGGTACATTCTTTTCTTTTTTGTTTAATAGTTTTATTGCCGATAATTTAATTAAAAATAGTTATGTTTTCATCTTTATAAATCAATCTTGCATTAGTAGAAAGCCACTCAATCAAAATTGAATCATCAGGTTCCTTATATATGATTCAATATAATAATGTAATGCTTCAGAAGGAAAAGGAATTTTCTTAATTTGTTTATTGTAAAACATAAAGGAATTTTCAATAGAAAAAACATTATTTTTTAAATCAAATTTTGATCATTTCTAAAATTTAATGGTACTATAATTGCTTATAATTCAATTATAGTTTTTTGAATTAATTGAAGTTATAAATTTATGAACATACACATTTAATAAAGGAGTACAGTTTTGGATAACAAAAATTCTATAAAAATTGCCTCTGAAAAATTGTTACTATTTGATTTACATAAAATTCTAAGATACCTGATTGCTTTTTTTGCCTTTGTAACTGCTGCGGGGTTTTTAGTAATATTTGTCAGTCAACTGAAAAGTGACAATCATTATTTGAATTCATTTATGAATATCTATGAACAGTTATTTGATCTCAATAGAGAAGCAAATATTCCAACCTGGTATTCATCTCTTATATTATTTATTTCAGGTTGTTTGTTATTTTTTATAAGTTACTATAAAGGTGCAAAGGATATTAATCAGAAATACTGGAAAACACTTGCCTTTATATTTTTATATTTATCAATAGACGAATTGTCTTCAATACATGAACAATTTAATAATCCTGTCCGTTCATTACTTCATCTTGGTGGACTTTTTTATTGGTCGTGGATAGTTCCTGCTATTTTAATATTAATAATCCTATTTTTTTATTTCTTTAGATTTTTAATGTCACTTCCTAAGAAAACCAGAAATTTATTTGTTTTATCCGCAATAATTTTTGTTGGCGGAGCTGTGGGCTTAGAAATGATTGGCGGGTTGCTATATAGCAAGGGTATGCAGAATAGTATTCCGCATAGAATAGAAACTTTTTTTGAGGAAGTTATGGAGATGACAGGTGTTTTACTTTTTATTTATAGTATAATAAAATATATTAAAAGTGAGGGTATATCTATATTAGTTAAGCGATCAGGTGATTAAGTCTTGATGATTAGTTCGATTTATAAAAGTTAATTTGCTTCAATTTTATTTATGAAAATTTTATGCGTTTCTCAGTTATAATTCCAACATATAACAGATCAGTTTTACTTATTGAAACGATCAATTCAGTTTTAAGTCAAACATTTTTGGATTATGAATTAATCATAGTTAATGACGGATCAACAGATAATACTTCCCACGTTCTTCAATCATACGGAAACAAAATTATTATCGTTAACAAAGAAAATTCTGGTGGCGAAAAAAGTAGAAATGCCGGTGCGGAAAGGGCTTCAGGAAAATATCTTTGTTTCCTTGATAGTGATGACCTGTTTTTCCCATGGACACTTGAAGTATATGACAAAATAATTAAAAGTAAAAATTACCCGCCGTTGGTTCTTGGTCAGCCAATTCATTTTAATGATAAAATTCCACAATTAGTTATTGATAAAAATAATGGAGTAATTTCTTTCGCAACTTATAAAGACTATTTTTCTAAAGACAGAAGTGTTTATTCTTCAAGCAGTATGATTGTCATTAAAAGAGAATATTTTTTTCAGTTAGGTGGATTTAAAAAATACTATGATAGAAAAGATTTTTTTCTGGATGATATTGATTTTATGCTGCGTGCCGGAACTATTAGTCCTGCTATAATTGTTCTTAATCCCTTTCAGTTTGCTTATCGCACACATTCCGATAACAGTGTGAAGAACTTAAAAAAAGTCTTAATAAGTATGAACCATTTGCTGGATATGGATATTGAAAATATCTTTGCAGGAGGTAAGGAAAGAGCTTTTGAAAGACACGCTATAATTGGGGGACCATCTTATTATTGGCTGTTCAAGGCATTAAGGCACGGAATTCTTATGGATTCTTTGCGGTTTTCTATTCGTGCTTATCCTTATATAGCAAAAGGCTTATTTAAAAAGGTAAAGAATAGCCTTAAACAAAAAAAAGAATTAGAAACTCTGCCGTTTAATTAATTGTGAATTTCTTTAACTCTACTTGCCCTGCACTTGATGGCAGTATTCCGAAAAGATTTTTTATCTGGTTAACGTATTTCTCTGTTCGTTTTTTTAATATAATTTTAACCAGATATGATTTATCGGCTTTTCTTAACATTTCATAATCAGCAGTAGAATCTCCATAAGCTATTACTTCGGCAAAATTAAATTTTTGTTTTAGATATAAAAGCCGCCTTGCCTTTTCATCTTTTGTACAAATTTCACCGAGTAATTTACCTGTGATTATACCTTCTGTTATTTCAACCTTTGTTGATTCAATAATATCAATGGGCAATAGTTTAATTATCGGGTTTAAGAAAATATCAAAGTTTGAAGAAATGATCTGGATTTTATTTCCTGCAAGTGATTCTTCGGAAATTATTTTTAATACTGCTGTAAGAAATAGTTTATTATAATTTTTAGTATAAAAATCCAGGATGAGTTGTTCTATTAATTCCTGATTACAGCCTTTTATTAATTTTGTTATGATGCTTTCTTTGAACTTATATTCATCTTTCAATCCCAACCGGAAAAGAATAAAAGAAAGGATAATCTTTGGGAATGCCAATCTATTGTTAAGTTCTTTACTCAAGTATAAGCTTACAGGTAAAAGCGTATCAGCAGTTGTTATTGTTTTATCAAAATCAAAAAGAATAAGTTTCATTTTGTCATTTACTGAATTTATTTCTTAGGTTTCTTTTTGCAATAAGATAGATCATAACAAAGAAGGGTTTTGGGTCATCAGCATACAGATCATCGAAGCCATCGCTGTTATTAAAAAGATTTTTTAATGCCCCCAGGTTTTTTGTAGCTCTAATCTGATTAATTACGCCACTTATATTACCAAGCAGCCATTTATACTTAACCCCGATTTTATAATCCTTTACAGAATCAACATCACCATCTATCGCCATTCTATATAACAAATAAGGAAAGTTAACTCCTGAATTAACTGCTAATCCA
>JBDTRQ010000261.1:0-7960 GCA_039931535.1 Ignavibacteriota bacterium | reverse complement strand
TTTTTAACCCAAAATGAAAGATAAGGATTAGCTGTTGATGATAAATCAATGTTTGATGCTAAAGTCAGATAATTATATGAGCCACTTGAAGGCAGCATAGCCCATACCTGACTACCACTATGCGCATTCGTAATTTGGATTTTCCAAATCGTAGTGTCTCTTTGCCAATAAGATGATGAGGTTGAATTATTTTCTACATCATCAAAAAATGGGAAAGCAACTTGTATTCTGTTTGGTGAATCATTTCCACTTGATTGAGAAAATATCAATCCACTGAACAAGAAAAAAATCAAAACGAGAAACGAAAGTATCCTTTGCATTATTTGCTCCTTTTTATTTATTTAAAACAATCACTTTTATTTGAAGGATTTTTTATTTCAAGGGCAAAAGTAAATTTTATAGAAGGTGTTAACTGTCGCTTTTGTGTCAATCTTTAGCGAAGTTGTTGCAAAATCATCAAAAAGTAAGATATTTAAAGAGTTGTGGTACTAAGAGTTGCTTCTATCTATAAATTCTGATGGTAAACAGTCAAACATTTGCTTAAACGCTTTTGTGAAGTGAGATGGACTGTTGAATCCAATTTCTAAAGCGATTTGTGTTACTGATAATTTTTTTTCTAATATCAATCCTGCTGCCTTTTTAAGTTTTATTGTGCGGATAAATTCTCCGGTAGATTGACCTGAAATTGATTGAATTTTTCTGTGTAACTGGCTGCGGCTTAAAAATATTTGTTTCGCAAATTCATCGGAATCAAAATTATAATTTGAAATATTTTTTTCAACAATACTTAATGCCTTCTGTAAAAATTCCTGATCAGCTTTGTTGGGAGTTATATTTTCAGGTTTGAAGACTACATCTTTTTTATACTTTTCTCGCAATTGCTTTCGCTGTTGCAAAAGATTTTTTATTCTTGCAGATAATTCTCTATAACTAAATGGTTTTGTAATATAATCATCCGCACCAGTTTCCAATCCTTCAATCTTACTTTCGGTGGATGCTTTGGCTGTTAACAATACAACGGGAATGTGAGCAGTTCGCCAATCGGATTTTATATTTTTGCAGAACTCTATTCCATCCATAATCGGCATCATTATATCGCTGATAATTAAATCAGGTAATTTATCAACTGCTTCGGTTAAACCTTTTTCACCATTTTCAGAAAGGATTATGTTGTAATCTTCTTTTAAAATGTCATTTAAATAGATTCTTACATCTTCTGAATCTTCTACAATTAATATTGTAGATTTTTTTTGATGATCTAATTTTTTGTTGTTTGATTTTTCTGATTTTACAATTACATCTGAATTTAGTTCTGCATTTTCTAATGATTCTATTGATTGGGATTCAGTACTTTCAACAATTGATATATCAATAAATACCTTTTGATGATCTCTTAAATAATTTTCATCGAGTGGAATTTGTAAGATAAACTCAGTTCCAAATCCAAGTTTGCTGTGGACAAGTATTTTCCATTCGTGCAGATCAACAAGTTCTTTTACCAATGATAACCCAATTCCGGAACCGCTATAAGCACGTTTGGTTGAATCATCAACTTGATAAAAACGATCAAATATTTTCTCAACCATATCCTCGGCAATGCCAATACCGGAATCTTTAATTGCCACAGTTGTGTATTCAATATTGTTAATTAAAGTATTTACAATTTCAATATTTATCGTTCCGCTATCAGGAGTAAATTTAAAAGCGTTTGAAAGCAAATTATTTAAAATCTTTTCAAACTTATCACGATCAATCCAGGTTAAAATCTCATCATTTACAGATTGAAAATTTAATTTAATATTTTTTCGTTCCGCTAAAGCAGAAAATGAAAAGAATATTCCACGCACAATCGAAACTAAGTTTTCTTTTTTAGCTTTTAATTCTATAGAAGAGGCTTCCAGTTGAGAAAGTTCCAAAAGTTGATCGATTAAATTTTGAAGCTTCTCACTATTTCGTTTAATTAATTTTATTTGTACGGATTGATCAACTTTCTTGTTGCTTAATAATTGTTCGACCGGTCCCTTAATAAGCATTAATGGAGTACGAAACTCATGTGAGAGATTTGTGAAGAATCGTGATTTCATATTTTCAATTTCGCGAATCTTTTTTGCTTCCAAATCTTTCAGCCTCAGTTCATTACGCAGCCTGCTTCTGCTTAACTCAAATCTTCGTATCGCATATAAACCTAATGAAATTAGAGCAACATATAACAAATAAGCCCAAATTGTTCTCCAATATGGCTGTGATATTATTAAACTTACTGATGCTTCTTGTTCACTCCAAATTCCATCACTGTTTGTACCTTTAACTATAAATCTATAATTGCCAGGATTTATATTTGTATAAGTTGCGGTACGGTTCGAAGCGCTATTAATCCAATCAGCATCAAAACCTTCAAGTTTATATTTAAATTGAATCTGCTCTGAAGTATTGTAATCTGTGGATGAAAACTTAAATGTAAACGTGTTTTGATCGTATGATAAATTAATTTTTTTTGCAGAAGTTATACTTACTTCTAATGGAGAATTTTCTTCAGGGATTACAGACTTGTTAAATATTTGAAAATCTGTAAAAATAATTTTTGGCTGATATTTTGAAAACTTTATTTCTGCTGGATTAAATAATACAGGTCCTTTTGCCGATCCAAAAATCATAGTTCCATTATGCGATTTACAAAAAGCACCTGAATTAAAAATGCTGCTGTTCAATCCATCCGAACTTCCAAATTTTGCTGCTATTGACGTTTCAGGATTAAAACGCATTAGACCTGAGTTACTGCCTATCCATAAATATCCGTTATCATCATCAATCACAGCACTGATTGATTTATCCGATAAGATTTCTGCATTAATAAAATTATTAAATTTTAATTGCAAGTTATATTTATCAGAATTATCGTTTTTAATTGTTATTTCACTTAACCCATTTTCCGTTCCAATCAAAAGTACTGTTTTCGATTTATCATCATTTTTAATTTCGTTGATTGATAAAATAGAATTGTTAACGAGTGAATTAGAATTGTCAGAATCATATTTCCAATTAATAAATTCACCACCATTTTGGGGAGTGTAAAGATTTAATCCGCCGCCGTTCGTTCCAATCCACAATCTTCCAAGATCATCTTCATATAAAGCCCAAACATCATTATAACTAATACTTTTATTATCAGTTTCATCTTTAATCCAAATTTTATATTCATTTGTTTTGATATCATATAAAGCTAATCCCCCGCCCCAAAATCCAATCCAAAGTTTTCCGTTAATACTTAAGTGCAATGCTTTTATATAATTTAAAGTTGATGTTTTAAAAGTTGGACTTTTAATTTTTATGAATTGTAATTTTTTATTATTTAAATCAAAATGGATTAGCCCATTACCATAAGTTCCGATCCACAAATCATTATTAAAACCGGTTTCAATCGACCAAAGATTAAAGTTATTAAGTTGATCAAATTTCTTCAATTCTAATTCTTGATTTTTAATTATAATTTGATATAGACCTTTTGAGGCGGCAATGTAATAATAGTTGTCATTTCCTTTAACGACAGACTTAACATCGGAGTTTAATAATTCTTGATATAACGGTGAATTAATATTCTCCGAAAAAATACTATTAAACTTTTGATTTTTTAATGACAGGTAGTTAAGTCCTTTATCTGTAGCAATCCATAATACACCCGAACGATCAATCAATACTAGATCTATTTGATTGCCAAGTAAACCATTAGAATTTTTCTTATCAGTTACAAACTGCTCAGAAATATGATTGTCAAGATCAACCCTGAATAATCCTCCGTAACTTGCTGCCCAAAGGATATTTTTATCGTCAATATTCTGTTCGTATATTGATGCAAAACTGCTGCTGAATTGTGAATGATATTTTGCGGGAATTGAAAAACGAGAAAACCTTTGTTTATTAATATCAAAACTGCAAAGACCGTTTGCTGTACCAATCCATAATAGGTTTTTATTTACTGTTGATTGATTTATACGCCAGACTAAATTATTACACAAAGAATTTTTATCTGACTCATCCGCAAAGAACAAATTAAAACCATCATTAAGTTTTGCAGGATTTAATCTATCTAATCCATTGTACGTGCTTATCCAAATAAATCCATCAACATCCTGTAATAAAGAAGTAACGTAGTTATTGCTTAATACATTTTGTTTGGCTGGATCATATTTCCAGTTTATTACTTTACCGGAATTTGGTTCATATCTATACAAGCCTTGTAAATATGTGCCAACCCAGATGTATCCATCTTTATCTTCAAGAATTGCAGTGATACTGTTATCTGTTAATCTATTATCGCTGAGTTTAATTTGTTCAAACTTTTCAGATGTTGGGGAATATTTATTTAATATTCCGCCTTTAGTTCCGATCCAGATATTTCCATTTCGATCTTCGAATAAAGACCAAATACTATTATCCGAAATACTATTTTGATTTTTCTGCTTGTTTCTAAAAACTTTAAACTCTGCACCGTCAAATCTGTTAAGTCCGTTATCAGTTCCAATCCAGATAAAACCTAATTTATCCTGAAGCAAACAATTTATATCGCTGCTTGATAATCCATCTTCAACAGTAAGCGATTTAAATATTTCATTTTGTGGATACAAAAATGAAATCGAGACTACTGCTAATAAAATTATTTGGAAAATTGTTTTCATTTAGATTTTAAAAAGGTTTAATGGAAATTAAATAACAGTTTCTAATGCCGCAAATTGAAAATATTATCTGCTCAAATCTAAATAAATATTGTGGATTATCTTTGTTTAAGTCTAACACTTACTGAGTACTATCGCTATATTTAAAAGACATTTTTTTAATTTTATTTAGATTCTGCTATTCTATCATCACAAAAATTATCCCTAAAATTTTATGAAATATTTTATTTTATTTATTTTAATAACATTATTAAGTTTATCAACTTTCGCACAGTCATCAACCCTAAAAATAAAAGTAATAAGTTCTGATTCTGACAGTCCTGTTGCAAATGCAAACGTAGAATTATCAGAAAAGTATTTTTCCACTACAAATAATTCAGGTGAGTGTGTGTTTGAAAATATTTCAAACGGAAATTATTCTCTAAAAATATCACACATAAGTTTTAAAACTTACGAGAGCAAAATTGTTGTAGAATCAGATAAAGAATTAATAATTAACCTTTATCCCGGCAGTGTAAAACTTAGTGAAGTAATTGTAACATCCGGGAAATATGAACAAAATATTCAATTACTTCCCTATTCAGTTTCTGTTGTTGATAAAAAAGAAATTGAGATTAGTCCATCAGTTACAGTTCCGGATTTACTAAAAAATCAATCGGGAATTTCATTAGTGCGAGATGGAATTTGGGGAACTGAAATAAGTATCAGAGGATTAAGCCGTGCAAATATTGTTACGTTAATAGATGGAGACAGAATTGAAACTTCAACCGATTTAAGCGCTCGCCTTTCTATGTTTGATCTAAATGATATTGAAAGAATTGAAGTTATAAAAGGTTCGGCTTCATCTTTATATGGGTCAGGTGCAACAGGCGGAATTATAAATGTAATTTCTAAATCAGGTAGTTATACCAGCGGACTAAGTTTAAAAGGCAGCTACTCAATCGGTTATAATTCTGTAAATAATTATATCTCTAACGGAATAAATTTAATTGCCTCAGGTAATGAATGGATTGCTAAATTAAGCGGCAGCTATCGTAAAGCAGGTAATACAAAAACTCCTGCAGGTGAATTAAGCAACAGCCAGTTTGAAGACAATAGTTTTAATGCATTATTTCGGTTTAAACCTTTTGAGAATCATGAAATAAAATTTAACTATCAACAGTTTTATGCTTTTGATGTTGGAATCCCCGGGGCTTCACCGCTTTTTCCAAATACGGCAAAAGTAAGTTATCCGGAAGAGGTTAGAAGATTACTTAGTACGGAATATAAAATTAATAATCTTAGTAAATCTTTAATAAAACTTTCTGCAAAATATTTCCATCAATTTATTTCGAGAGATGTTGAAAATATTCCCGGTACAGTTCAATATGTTCCTGCAGGCAATGGTCAGCCATTACGTAGAGTTAGTGTATTAAAAATTAGTCCTGGCGCAGATCATAATGTTGATGGATTTCAAACTCAAGCTGATTTTAAATTTATAAACCATTATATAATTACCGGATTTGATTTCTGGAAAAGAAATTACACTGGATTACGAACTAAAGAACAAAAGATTGAAGTTCTTAACTCAACAGATTCTTCAGTAGTCAAAACGATTTACAAAACAGTTTTTGAAAAACCTTTGCCGGATGCTGATTTTAGCAGTGCTGGTATTTATCTACAGGATGAACTTAATCTTTTTACAAATTTAAAATTAACTCTTGGCGGGCGTTATGATTTTATTTGGTTAAGTAATGCTGAAACATTAAATCCACTTTATGAAATAAATGATGGAGTAGTGAATAATACTCCAGCCGGACAAACTATTATTTGGAATTCTGAATCCGCAAAAAATAAATCTTATGTTTTTAATATTGGATTGCTCTACTCATTAAGTGAAAATTCAAATATAAGTTTTAACGCAGCGCGTTCATTCCGTTCACCTTCACTTGAGGAACGATATCAATATATTGATCTTGGAAGTGTCATTCGTGTTGGCGATCCTAATCTTAAACCTGAGCAAGGATATTTCTTCGATCTTGGCTACAGATTATTCCCAAATAATTTGGATCTAACAACAAGTTTATTTTTAAATTCATTAACCGATCTTGTAACTGAAATTCAGGGAACTTATGAAAACAGGAATGCATTAATAAAAACAAATATAGGCGAAGCACTTTTATATGGATTTGAATATTCAATCAACTATCGTTTACTAAATCAAATTAATATTTACAATACGCTTTCATACGTCCATGGATTAAATAAAAAAGATGACCAGGATCTTCCGCAGATTTCTCCATTAAATTCAATTGTTGGAATTGAATATTTTCCACTCGATTGGATGAGTGCAGATGTATCGGCAATAATTTTTGCAGAACAAAATAAAGTTGCTCCGGGAGAAATATCCACACCAGGTTACGCAACTTTTAATTTCAAATTAAATTTTGTTAATCTAAATTTAGGTAGTATTAAAGCCGGGGTTAGTATCGGACTTGAAAATATTCTTGATAAAGAATACAGGAATCATCTTTCAACAAATAGAGGTTTGATAATTAGTGAACCTGGAAGAAATATTTTTGTAAGAGCTAATATTGCATTTTAGTTTTAGTAAAACTTAAACGGAAAATTTTTATGACGTGGTTTGCTGTTGCACTTGTTTCTGCTTTTCTTTCTGCCTTTGCTGCAATAACACAGAAGAAAGTGCTATTTAAATTAGGTGCATTAGAGTTTTCATTTTTGTTATCAATAGTAAATTTTGTTTTTTCAATTCCATTTTTCTTTTTTATTGATTACTCAACAATCAACACTTTAAATCTCTCAATACTTTTTGGTAAATCCATAATTGGGGTAGCTGCATTTTATTGTGTAATGATCTCATTAAAAAATTTAGAAATAAGTAATGCTCTGCCTTTACTAGCACTTACACCGGGATTCGTTGCTGTCTTTGCTTTTTTTATTCTTGGCGAATCTCTAAAAAGCATTGAAGTTTTAGGACTTGTATTTTTAATCGGTGGTACATTTATTCTTGAAAGCAAAAACTTAAAAAATATTTTTACTTCTTTTGGGGACATAGCAAAATCAGGTTATCATCGTTTTATTTTTCTTGCACTTTTACTTTTTACTGCTTCATCAATACTTGATAAACTTTTGCTTATCAAACTGAATCTTTCGCCAGTATCACTAACAGCTTTTCAACATATTTATTTTGCTGTACTGTTTGCACTTATTTATTTTTTCTTTAAACATAAAGAAGCAGTTACTCCGATTAGTATTAAAAAAGATAATCTTGGTTGGATTGCGTTAATCTC